>JACUUP010000026.1 GCA_014859225.1 Candidatus Aerophobota bacterium | reverse complement strand
GCTACCCCGGCAGCAATATCCTTCAGAGAAATTTGGTAATAGTTTAGCTTTTCTGCAAGGGCTCGCTGGGTATCCCACGAAAAACAGCCTCGCCAACTTAGCTAATCCTAATATACACAATATTTCCCCGAAAGTCAACACTCCGCACTCATGGGGTCAACAATTGCGGGGTCAGGTCTTGCAATATCACTTTTCTTCTTTCCTCTCACCTCTTTTAACAGCCCTGCTCACTGTAGCATAATGCACTCCAAGAAATTCTGCTATATCCTTTAAGGTATAGCCATACAAAACATGTGCCTCATACATTGCTTTGTCTTTTGACATTCCGTCTGTAGCCTTACCTTTAAAAATCTCATCAAGTGATGGTCTTGTTATATATCGCTGAATTTTGGGTATCTCCTTTAATTCGTCTTTGCCTCTCATCAATTGCTTGACTTTATCCATAAAACCTTCCTCTCCAAGAAATATCTGTCCTTTTAATTTTTTTAATGGCAACTCTTCTTTTAAACTGGCGTGCACAAATTCTCTGTATGCAAGTATGGCACTTTTTCTCTCTTCACCAAACTGTGAGAGCATCCAGTCTGTCGTTAAACACGAAATACCCTTGCTGTACTCCGCCATACCTCTATAACTACTCCATTGCCAGTGCTCAGGACTTTTAACTATATCTGCCCTGACAGGATTTAATACCACGTACCGACACAGTTCAAGTAAGTAGTTCTCTTTATCCACAAGGATGGCCTTGTATCTTCCTTGAAAAACATGCCCAACCCTATTATGCCTCCGATTAAATCTTTGAGTATATATTCCATTTAATTGTCTCATCCCCTGGGATAGATTTCCCTGAGGTGTTTCAATGAGCACATGATAATGATTGCCCATCAGACAGTATGCATGCAATATCCACTCACATCTTCTTACCACAAAACACAGAACTTCAAGAAAAGCATCACGGTCATTATCATCAAGGAATATACTCTCTCTTGCATTCCCTCTGGATGTTATATGGTATACTGCACCTGGAAATTCTATTCTGAGTGGTCTTGTCATAGTATTATAATAGCATACTTATGTTATATTGCAAGACCTGACCCCATTTTTTGACCCCATTTTTTACAGCCCTGCTCATGAGCTCATCTTTCTTTTTTCCTTAATTATCTGTGCCAGGATGGATAAAGCTATCTCCGCTGGTGTTTTTGCTCCGATATGAAGTCCTACAGGGATGTGAACTCTTTTGACATCTTCGTCAGAGTACCCAGCGCTTTTTAAATAATAGAGAGTTTTTTCAGCTTTTAGTCTGCTGCCAATACATCCGATATAGCCAGCCTTTGACTTTAGCACCTCTTCCAGAACCTCCTCATCGTGCTTATGCCCATAGGTGACTACAACTACATAAGATTTCTCGTTAAGATACATACTGGAAAATACCTTCTTAAAATCTCCACATATAATTTTATCAGCCAAGGGAAAACGCGACCTTTTGGCGTAGTCCTCGCGGTCATCCACCACAACTACCCTGAAATCCAGCACTCTTGCCATCTTCACAAGGGAGCTGGCTATATGTCCTGCTCCAGCAATGACCAAAGTTTCCGTTCCTGGAACAACCTGGAAAAAAATGCTAACCTCTTTGTCCTCCTCCAGGGGATACGTTTTTAGGTAGGAAATATTTTCTTTAAGTGCTTTTGAAGCCTCCTTGATAGCTAACTCATCTATTTTCCCCATACTCATCTTCCCGGTAGCAACACCACCAGAGGTTACAAGCATCTTCCTGCCGATAAAAGAGGGAGGGATGTTTTTACCTGAAACGACAAAGGACAGCACAGATCTTTTTCCCAGGCAAGCCTCATCATCTACAAGCTTACATAACCTCGTCCTTTTTTTTAGAGGCTCAATAAATACCTGCATCCTGCCACCACAAACCATTTTTGTATCTTCCTTCTCGCTGAGGATATACGTTTTTAGTGCTGGATGACCTTCTTGCAGGGATGAAACTGCATCTTCAATTATCAACCTTTCCACATTCCCTCCTCCTACAGTTCCTGCAATAGTTCCATCCTTATTCACCGCCATTACAGCTCCAGGAACCTGAGGTGTACTACCCTCAGTATGCACCACAGTTACCAGAGCTACAGCTTTACCAGAAGAAAGTAGCTTATAGATGTCTCCAAAAATACCCATATTTAATGTAACCTCTTTAAACTTGTGTAAGAACAAAATTTTTGGTAGTTTTCCGGCGTGTCTATGTTAAGGATTACCCCTTTATCTTCCACGGGTAAAAGGGTAATTTTTTCAGAATAACTTTTCACCACATATCTTGCCCCTTGATTTAAAGGAGCTTTCATTAAATCCGGGAAAAACAAAGAGCTAAAAATCACCGGATGTCCCCATTTCCCTTTATAAGCGGGAATAATGATTTTGTCTTTTTCCCGGGAAAATTTTTCTTTTAACAGCCTGTAGGTCTTTTTGTTGACTAAGGGATGGTCTACCAGAGTCAGCATAATTCCTTCACAATCTGGCGAAACTTTTTTTATATTCACTCTTAAGGAACAAAGCTGTCCCTTTTTGTACTCCCTGTTAATAATAATTTTTGTTTTTAAGTTTAAATCAACTATTTTGTTTTCAATTAAATCTGCTTTATATCCCAGAACAAGTATAGTCTCCTCGCACACAGAATGGAGATTTTTTAAAATAAAAGATAAAAATGTATCCTTTCCTTTAGATTCTCCAGATTCTTCAAAAAACAAAGGTAAAAGCGCCTTTAAGCTACCCATCCTCTTTGACTCACCTGCCGCTAAAAGAACTGCACACAGCAACCTTTTCCCTCAACTTATTGATAATCGTATCAATTCAGTATACATAAGAATTATTTCCATCTTTCATAAAGCTCATTGTCAATACCCAAGCCGTCCAGCACTTTGCCTACAGTGTGGTTAATTAAATCATCAATGGTAGAGGGCTTTATATAAAAAGCTGGAACAGGAGGGATAATGACAACCCCCAAGCGGCAAAGCTTGAGCATATTTTCCAGGTGAATAGCATTAAAAGGAGCCTCCCGGGGAACGAGAATAAGTTTTCTACCTTCCTTCATGGTTATATCAGCAGCTCGGGAAACCAGGTTATCCACATATCCGCAGGCAATAGCGGCAAGAGTTTTCATACTGCAGGGAACAATCACCATGCCCTCGGTTAAAAAAGAGCCACTGGCACAGGGGGCAGTTAAATTATCTGGCGAGTAAGAATAGGTGGCAAGTTTTTGCACTTCTTCTACAAGATACCCTGTCTCCATCTTAATGGTAACCTCAGCCCACCTGCTGATAATAAGATGAGTCTCTATTTTTATTCTTTGTAGAGCCTCCAGTAATCTAATTCCATAAATTGCCCCACTTGCTCCGCTAAGAGCTACTATGATTCTTCTTATTTTTTCTTTTTGCATGAAGTTTTTACGTACATAAAGATTTAATAGCCTCTATAATTTTTGCATAACCCGTGCAACGGCAAAGATTTCCCGCAATAGCTTTTCTAATTTCCTCATCTGAGGGATGAGGATTCTCATCAAGCAAAGCTTTTGCCGACATAATCATTCCCGGAGAACAAAATCCACACTGTATAGCCCCATGTTCCACAAAAGACTTCTGGAGAGGATGAAGCTGCCCTGTTTTACTCAGACCCTCTATAGTGATAATTTCTTTTTTATCAGCTTCCACTGCTAAAATAAGACAGGAATTAACAGCTCTACCATCCATAATAACAGTACAGGCTCCACAATCACCCGTATCACAGCCTCTCTTGGTGCCAGTAAGATTAAGTCTATGCCTGATTACATCCAGTAAAAGTTCTTGCGGTTCCACCTCAAGTTGATATTCCTCATCATTAACCTTTAAGCTTATGCTCATCTTCATACATCTTCCTCCAGTTCAACAAATTCACACCCTGCGATACTTTGCAGGGCTCTTTGAACTAAAACCTGCACCATTTCCCGTCTATACTCAGCGCTTGCCCGTACATCAGAAATAGGACTTGCCTCTTTTTGTGCCAGCCTGGCTGCCTCTTTTATTAGCTGCATATCCACCCTTTTGCCCTCTAAAACCCGTTCTGCTCTTTGCGCCCGCAAAGGAACAGGGGCTACTGCCCCAAGAGCAATCCTTACCTCATGCCACCTACCTTCACTATCCTCGTTAACTGCTACTGCTGCACCTACCACTGCAATATCCATAGCCCGCCGGGGACTGTGTTTTATATATATACCCTTTCTCTTCAGGGGAGGAATCTGTATCTCTACAAGAATTTCCCGCTCAAGCGTGGTCATTCCCGGTCCCTGAAAAAAATCCTTCAGCAAAATAACCCTTTCTCCCCTCAGGGATACAATTTTTACCCGAGCATCAAGACACAAAAGAGCAGGAGCAGTTTCTGCAGAAGGAGCAGCATTGCATAAATTGCCCCCCATCGTTGCTTTATTTCTAACCTGCAAAGAACCAAGAGCTCCAGCAGCAGATGAAAGAAAAGGAAAATGTTCTTTAATCAAAGAAGATATCTCTACGGTCCGAATACTGGTCAGTGCTCCTATTTTCAATCCTTCCCGGCTATCATAGGTAATGTAGTTTAGCTCTCCTGTACCCTTGATATCAAGTACGTATTTAGGAGATATCTCTTTTTCCTTCATCCCCACGAAAAGGTCCGTGCCACCAGCAAGAACTTTTACCTGTCCGTCATACCTTTCCAAAATCTCAAGCGCCTCGCCGAGGGTAGGAGGCTTGAGGTAGTCAAATTTTTTTAGCCTGGTCAACATCAAAATCTCCCCGAACATTTAAGAAAGTAGTTTACTTTTTGTGCATTTTCCCCGAAATCTTTTGTTCCCCCTGCCTGCTTTATTATATTCATAATTTTTGCAGAATCTTTTATCCTCACCCCGGAAAGAAAGCTCAGCCCGTATCGGGAAAAAACAGGAGGAGCAAGGGGAGTAGTAGGACCTACCAGGCCAAAAGTCTGTGAGGGATTAAGATACGATAAAACCTGGTCAATTGTCTTATTAACCACCGTTGTCCCACTGATAATGACAATAGAGCATCGGGGAAGATAAACAGGCTCAGCCCAATCAGGATAGTACTCTTTTACTCCATCCACAGGCAAGCGTTCAAAAACATAAATGTTCCTCGTTTTTTTTCGCAAAGAAGGAAGTAACGGTAAGAAAGCTCCTACCATACCTACAGTATCCTTACCCGAGATGGGTAACAAATCAAGGATATCACCGCTAACAGCTTCAAATTCAGCCTCGGGCAAAAGCAAGGCATTTATTGTGGCTGCACCCACCACCGAAGGAAGAAGGTGGGGAGAAAAAACCATTTTAGCTGCCTCCATAGAGGGTTTTCCCACAATATCCTGGAAAGACTCACATCTATGGGGAAGCTGATGAGGCAAAGTAGCAGCAAGACCCAGGCTCCCATCATCCAGAAGAACTCCTGTATACTTCACCCCGATGCAAACCTCAAGAATTTTTCTTTCCTTTGCCCTTTTCTTTATCTTGTTAACAAGTTCATCTACAATCATGTAAATACCTGTACAAGCTCTTTTTGTATTGCCTCTTTCATGTTCTCGCTAACTTCTAATACCCTAATAAAACTGCAGTCTCTAATCCTGTCAAGAAAATCATTTGTGTGCATCTTGAGCACCCCTAAAACAGCTTTATCGCTACGAAGAGCCTCCCAGACCTTACTTTGAAAAAGAGGAGCGTTTCGTTCCATAAAACCAAGCTCATCCATTACCACCAACTTTTTTTCCTTGAGCGCTCTGCTAATAGCATCTACTCCTAACACCTCAAATCCCTCTATATCAACAATAATTTGCTTTTCCCCAAAGGCAGCAATTACCTTTTCCTTGGTGGTTGCAAGGTCAATAATGTTGAACCCTATTATTTTTCCCTTCCTCCAGCAGGCTTTTGTTTGAAAACCACCAAAGGAAAGAGAGGTTTTTTGCAAAATGTGCTCAATGATGAGGCTTTTGCCTACACCCGTTTTCCCGGTTAAAAAAATCTTATTCATACAAGAACAATAAAAACAGCACTAATCAGCCAGCAACAACTGATAACCAGTAGTGAGGTAGTATAGTACAGTTTCTGCTCATTTTTAGCTGAGCTACATTCAAATGTACTCATCCTTCCTGCCCACATACCTGAGGGGAAGGAAAATAAAGCGAGCATGCTTGCAAGTCCCCCATTTCTCAAAGTAAAAAAGGCAAGCTCGCCCATACTGACAATCTCCATAGGACCTTGACGGAAAACGTAAAAGAAAACAAAAGAAAAGGTCAGGTAGGATAAAAACATTCCGGCAAAACCTGCTGCCGAGCGATATAAAATATTTTTCTCGTATACTTTATGAGCTATCCCCACCACTCCCACCAAAATCAAACCTTCTAAGATTATGGCCATAGCGGGATTGACAATCATTCTATTCGTTAGGGGGACACCTACAATGGCTACATTTAGAATTTTAAAGGAGGCGGCGATAAGAGCCATACCCGCAGGAATCCAGATTTTCTTGTAACGAACCAATGCCCATCCCATTAAGAAAAAACCGATGTTTGCCATTACCTCTCCCTTGTAAGGAAAGTGAATTATGTGAAGGACGCTTCCTAAACTCGCCTCCAGCATTCCCCATATTGACCCCATGACCATGACACCTAAAAAAATTTTGATGTGCTCTTTTTTTTGCATGAACATCTCCTTTTTCTTCAAGACAAGCCAGACGCTTGTCCTACGTTGTGGGTAGCGCCAAATGAGTAAGTAGATAAGAAAACAAAGCTACACCCATCACCATAACCTCTTCATCAAAGTTGAAATGTGAACTGTGTAGAGGAAAGGTATAATTCTCTTTCCCGCACCCCAATCTTATCATAGTAGCTGGCACTTTTTGAGCAAAAAAGGCAAAATCATCTCCCCCCAGTTGAGGCACGCTAAGATTTATTACCTTCTCTTCACCTACAACCTCTTTTATCATTTCAAAACATCTTCTGGTTAACTTCTCATCACAAATAACTGGAGGAGAGTTAGCGGTAAAAACAATCTCAGTCTGAACATCAAAACAGGTCTCCAGACCACTCAGGATAGAGCTCATTCTAAGAAAAATCAAATCTCTTGTCTTTGAATTTAAACTGCGAATAGTCCCCTTTACTTTGACCTCATCGGGAATAACGTTAGATACACTTCCCCCCTTTATCTCGCCAATGGAGATTACAGCGGATTCTAACGGAGAAATACTGCGAGAAACTATAGTTTGTAAAGCCTGAATAGCAAATGAAGCTGCAACCACAGGGTCACACCCGAGATGTGGAGATGCTCCATGAGTTGATTTTCCCTTGATGAATAGATGAAACTCATCGGTGTAGGCATTAATCTGTCCAGATTTTAACCCCACACTTCCCAGAGCTATTTTGGGTTCTATGTGGCATCCTAAAAGAGCAACTACCCCAGGATTATTCAAGGCACCTTCTGTTAGCATGAGCTTTGCCCCTTGAAGCACTTCCTCGCCTGATTGAAAAATTACCCGCACTGCCCCCTTCCACGTATCTTTCAAGCTGTGCAAAACATCTATCACGCCCAGCCCAATTGCCGTATGAGCATCATGTCCACAGCCGTGCATACATCCTTCCATGGAAGAAGCATAAGGCAGGTTTGTTTTTTCCTTAAGAGGCAAAGCATCCATATCTACCCGAAAAGCTACTGTGGAGGAAAGGTCCCTGTTTCCCCCTGAAAGCTCAACAATTATACCGGCCTTTAGAGAGCGATATGCCCTCGCCAAACCTATTTCATGTAAATGTGTAATAATAACATCTCTGGCAAAAGGCACATCTAAACCTACCTCAGGATGCTGGTGAAAAAGGCGTCTCCATTTTACGAGATAATCTTTTCTCTTTATAGATTCAGTTTCTAATAAAGCGAAGTTTAAGGGCATTATTTTTTAGCCTCTCTTAATCCAAAAAAGACTCTCTCCTGATTCAAGGGAAGCTGTCTAAACATAACACCTGTTGCATGGAAAATCGCATTAGCTACGGCTGCTGGCAAAGGGACAAGCCCTGGCTCGCCAATTCCCTTTGCTCCAAAAGGACCATCCGGGTCAATGCTTTCTACCAGAATCACTTCATAAGAAGGGGTATCCAGAGCTGTCCATATTTTATAATCAGCAAAATTAGGATTCATCAAAATTCCATCTTTTTCTACGCATTCCTCAGAAAGAGCATAACCGAGTCCCTGGAGAATGGAGCCCTCTATCTGTCCTTCTGCCATAGAAGGATTAATGGTTCTTCCTGTATCATGAGCTGCTGTCACCTTTAGCACCTTCACCTGGCCGGTTAAGGTATCCACCTCCACCTCCACGACCTGACAGGCAAAAGCAAAAGTGGGAAGATGGTGTCCGTACTTTCTATCAAGTCCCACCTGAGGAGCTAAAGGGTCAAAGTATCTACCCCTGCCTGAGAGAGGATGCCCTATCTTGCTAATAGCGTACCCGGCGACCTCTTCAAAAAATACAGCTACCTCAGGATTATCTTTTAAAAAAACCTTACCCTCTCTACACCCGAGCCTCTCTGCAGGTCTTTGCAACATCTGAGCGGCTACCTTTATAACCTCTTCTCGTGTATTCTCGGCAGCAGACTTAGCCGCATTTCCACAGACAAAAGAGGTCCTGCTTCCCCACGCTCCGAGGTCATAGGGCATAATTTCTGTATCATCATTAATTACCGTAATGTTGTCCGGACGTATACCCAACACTTCGGCTGTTATTTGAGCTATCACCATCGTTGCTCCCTGACCAATTTCCGGAGCTGGAGATATTACCGTTACTTTCCCCTCCTCAGAAATCTTGACAAAGGTATCCGTGGCAGCATATCCGTAAAACCTTCCTCCTCCCCCTGTATGCACCATAGCTGCCATGCCAATACCCCGGCATTTTCCATCACCCATATCCACTGGTTCTTTTCTTTTCTCCTTCCAGCGAGAACTCTCTGCTGCCTTATTGATACACTCCACAAGACCGCAACTGGTAATTTTAGCACCAGAGGCAGCTACGTCCCCTGGCATGTTGGCATACTTCAAGCGAAGTTGCTGCGGGTCTATATGTAGCTTTTTAGCGATGGCATCCAGCTGCGTTTCCGTAGCAAAATGAAGTTGGGGATTTCCAAATCCGCGAAAGGCGGTCCCGAACTGTTTATTAGTATAAACTCCCCACCCATCATACTGTATATGTGGCACATTATATAAAACAGCAAAACATTCCCCGGCATAATTTAAAGTAGAAGGTCCTTTATCATTATAGGCACCATTGTCCACTATTACCTTTGCCTGGCGGGCTAAAATTTTTCCATCTTTGCGCACACCAGTTTTAAGGTAAATTATGTAGGGATAGCGGGTGCGAGCTGTGCAAAATTCTTCCTCTCTTGTATTTACAATTTTTACCGCTCTACCTGTTGTACGGGAAAGAATAGCAGCAACTGGTTCTTTCATGTCGGTAACCAATCTTTGACCAAAGCCACCTCCCACAGGTGTTCTAATTACCCTTACCCGGGATAAAGGTAAAGCTAAAATTCTTGCCATCTCCTGGCGAACAGTATGAGGCGCCTGGTGGGGAGAGTAAATGGTAAGTTTTCCCAATTTGTCAAACAAGGCAATACAGCCGTGTGTTTCCATGCAACAGTGGGTAACTTTGGAGGTAACACACCTATCCTCAAAAATGTAGTCTGATTCTCTAAAACCTTTTTCTACATCACCGAAACTTTTATGTCCTTCAAAGGCAATGTTGTTTTCTCGCTCCTCGTGAATAAGGGGAGCATCCTGCTTCATAGCCTCTTCCACATCAAAAACAGCCGGGAGAATCTCATACTCAGCCTTTATGAGCTGAATAGCTTTCTCGGCAATCTCTAAACTATCAGCAGCAACCGCCGCTACCTCATCCCCTACATACCTGACCTTATCCTTGCAGAGAGGGAGTTTATCCGCCAGGGCAGGAACAAAGCTAAACTTTATCCCGGGGGTATCCTCAGCCGTAATTACTGCTCTTACTCCAGGAAGCTTTTTAGCACCGAAGGTGTCAATGCTCACAATTTTTGCGTGAGCATGAGGGCTGCGCAGTATTTTTCCATATAGCATACCCTGTATTTTAATATCATCCAGGTATTTTACCTCTCCCGTAGCTTTGGACCAGGCATCAATCCGGGGTAGTGATTTGCCAAATACGGAAAACTCACTCATTGTTTTATCCTTTTTATTCCCTCTCATACGGAAGGCAGAAGGCTGCAGGAAGACGGGTATTCCTGGCAAAAATACACAAAACCACAATTACAGCAACGTAGGGAAGCATCAGTAGAAACTCGCGTGGAACATTTACACCCGCAATCTGCAATCCAGAAGTTAGTGAATAAAAAACTCCAAACAAAAAAGCACCGTAAAATATGCGGGAAGGATTCCAGTTAGCCAGCATCACTATACCGATGGCAATAAATCCGCGCCCTAACGTCATATTATCCACAAAGAAAGACAAATCGCATATAGAAAGAAAGGCTCCTGCCAGACCAGCCAAGATACCTTCCAGCATCACCGTCAGGTATCTTGTTCTGTAAACGTTGACCCCGTGAGCATCTGCGGCGACAGGATTTTCTCCCACCGCCCTTATGTGTAAACCAAAGTTAGTTTTGTAGAGCAGCCACCAGGCAAGGGGAATAAGAGCTAAAGCTACGTAAGCTACTATATGCTGGTTAAAAACTGACCGTATGTAAGGAATCTGTGACAGGTAAGGAATAGCTGTTTTTGAGGTAATTCCTCGCGCAATGGGAAACCTCCTCCCAAAAAAAACTCTAAATAAGAGGCTGGTAATCCCTATCCCAAAAATCCATATACCCAGACCTGCAACTATCTGGTTAACTTTCAAATAAATTACCAGGTACCCAAAGGCTAATGCAACCAATAGACCAGCAGCTATACCGGAAAATAGACCCCAGAAAAGATTCCTCGTATTCAAGGCAATCACAAAAGCTACAAAAGCCCCAATCAACATCTCTCCCTCTAAACCAAGGTTTAGTACTCCTCCTTTTTCAACCAGGCTTTCCCCTATTGCTGCCAGAATGATTGGTATTGAGGCAGTTAAGGTTCCCCCCAGAAGAATTACAAAAAAAGGCTCTGAAAGAATTGACCTTAAGATTTCCAAAATAGTTTCCCCTTTTTCTGCATATATTCAGTTACACCAAAAAATATGAGCATCAAAGCTTCTAGTACCTGGACAAAAAATACAGGAACATTTGCTGCCCGGGACATAAATTCCCCTCCAATTGCCAGGAAAGAGAAAAAATAAGCAAGCGGAATAACAGCAATTCCGTTGAATCGTGCCAGGAAGACTAGCGGAATAGCTGAAAAAGCATAACCGGGATTCCATTCCGCTTGAAAAGCGCCCTTAATCCCCAGGATATCATTTGCACCAGCCAGACCAGCGAATCCACCACTTATGAGCATGGCAATGATGGTGACTTTTTTTATATTCACCCCCGCATACTGTGCTGCCTTTTTGTTTTCCCCTAAAAGTCTAAACTCATACCCCCAGGTTGTTTTTTTCATAAAATAATGCGCTAAAATCACTACAGCTAAACCAACAATTAAACCAATATGAATTCGTGTAAAGGGAATAAAGGGAAGTCTTTGCCCTACAGGGATAAGTCTTGTCTGGGGAAAATACTCAGGATGTGCAATTAACGGTCCTCTCACTAAAAAAGCGGTAAAGTTGAGAGCAACGAAATCCATCATCATGGTAACAATAATCTCGTTAATCTCGTATTTTGCCTTTAATATGGCAGGAATAACTATCCAGAGTGCTCCACCTAAAAATCCCATCAAAGCAAGAAGGAAAAAGTAAAGGTAGGGAGAAGACCCATTTATCAATAAAGGAGCCAGGCCACCTACGAAAATTGCACCTATTAAAAACTGACCATTGCCACCTATATTCCAGATACCTGCCTTGAAAACAATTATCAATCCTGCACTTATAATGAGAAGAGGTGCCATTTTTTTCAGTGATTCGGTAATGCCAAGGTGCGTTCCCATACCCAGCTTAAATAACTCAAAATATGTCCTGAAAGGGTTTAATCCGATGAAAAAAAGTATTAATCCGCCTACGAGTAAAGCGGCTAAAATAGCAAATAATGGCCCAAGCACTGCTTTTACAACTATCCCTAACTTCATGCCTGTACCTTATTTTTTAATCCCAGCATTAAACTTCCAATGTTCTCCTTTGTGGCTTTTTGCCTGGGTAAAATATCCAGCAGCTCTCCTTTAAATAAAACTCCTATGCGGTCACTTACCTGCATTATCTCATCCAGGTCTGAGGAAATTAAAAGCACAGAGATACCCTGTCTGCTCTGCCTTCTTATCTCATTTCTGATAAATTGGGTGGTCATTACATCCAGACCATGCGTTGGTTTATTGCAAACTAAAACTACCGGTTTGTGGGATAATTCTCTTGCTACCACTAATTTTTGAATATTTCCACCCGATAGCGTTCTTACCATAACTTTTGCATTTGAAGCTTTAATGGAGAATTTTTTAATTAGCTCGTTACCATGGGCTTCAATAGCCTCTATATGCAAGATGGCTTTTTTCTTGCAAAAGGGCTCTTTTTTGTAGGAGCGAAAGATGGCGTTTTCTGCCAGACTAAAATTACCTACACACCCTTCCTTCATTCTATCATCAGTGATATAAAAAACACCCCTCTCATTGATAAACCTAACAGGCATGTTGGTTATATCGCACCCTTGAAGAAAAATTCTCCCTGAAGATACTTTGCGTTGCCCTACAATAACTTCTGCCAGTTCTTTCTGACCATTGCCATCCACGCCAGCAATACCCAAAACTTCGCCTCTATGAAGAGAAAAGGAGACTCTCTTTAAAGCCTGTGCACCTCTATCATTTTTAGCTGTTACATCCTCAAGATTTAACACAACCTCATCAGAGAGGCTTGGTTTATCGCAGGCTATATTTTCAATTTCTTCCACAAATTCAGCTTCTTTAAACATCATCTTTACAATCGTTTCAGGAATCTCGCACTTTGTTTCCTGGGAGAAAGATTGTAAGTCAATTTCTCCTGCCTTCCTGCCCTGCCTTAAAACAGTTATTCTATCACTTATACTCAGCGCCTCCTCTAATTTATGAGTAATGAAAATGATGGACTTTCCAGCATCGCTCGTTATTTTCAGAATTTTAAAAAAATCATCAACTTCTAAAGGCGTCAAGACCGACGTGGGCTCATCAAGAATAAGAATTTCTGAGCCCCGATAGAATAACTTAAGAATTTCAACTTTTTCCTGCTCGCCGGCAGATAATTGCCCCACCTTCACGCCAGGCTCTACATTAATCTCATATTCTCTGGCAATTTCTTTTATTTTTTTCTCAACATCTCTTTTAGGAAGAACAAATTTTTTATTTGTCCCGAGAAGAATATTTTCCCGAACTGATAAAGTAGGCACTAAGGTAAGATGCTGATACACCATTCCAATACCTGAACGTAAAGCCTCCTGGGGAGAGTGAAATGTAACCTCTTTTCCCCTCACATACACTTTACCCTCATCAGCATGATACATTCCCGATAGAATATTCATTAATGTAGTTTTCCCTGCACCATTTTCTCCAAGAAGAGCATGTATTTCGCCTCTTTTTACATCAAAATCAATACAATCATTAGCTACCAATCCGTGAAATCTTTTAGTGATACCTCTCATTTCAATAACAGTCTCTCTCATTTCACTCATTTTATCGTAACCTTTTCATGCTACAATGTGGGTGGGTGCCCTGAGAAAACACCCACCCTGAATTTTTCTATCAGAAAAGTTTTCTCATGTGGTCTCTCATCTCCCGGGTGCCAGGAATATCAGGAACTTTTATCTTCCCACTTACAATTGCCTTTTCTGCTTCTCTTATTGCCGCTATAATTTCACCCGGAAGGTCCTGGTAAACTGCCAGCTCTATACCATGATTTTCCAGTGTCTGGTAATATTTTTTGCCAAAGTGTCCCGTATAAATATCAATGAGCATCATCTCATAAATAATATCAAATCTCCACAGCACCGAACCTAACAATATGCCTTCCGTATCAATCTCTGATTTATCTCCAATAACATCTATGAACCAGACCTTCCCTCCATCTCTTGCTCTATTTTCCTCACAGGCACTCATCATTCCAAAGGTAGCTCCATTACCCATGCCAAAAATGACATCGGCACCAGCAGCAATCTGCGCCTCGGTATTGCGTTTAGCTCCAGCAGCATCCTCATAAGCTGCCTCACCAATCACAGCGTAAAGGAATCTAATGTTTGGATTTACAGAATAAAGTCCTTCCATGAAGCCTACAGTCATTCTATTCCAATCAGGCACCTCAGCAGAAGTAACAACTCCAACGATTTTTGACCTGGTCATCATTGCCGCAATAACGCCAGCCATATAAGCGCCTTCCTGGGCTTTCCCTTCATAGCTGGATACAAGTCCGGGCACAACGCCATCCGGGTTTTCCACGACTGCCACCCGCACACCTCTTTCTTTTGCTACCTCGGGTGCAACTGTCTGATATCCAGAGGCATGAGCAATAATAAGGTCAAACCCCTTTCCCGCAAGGTCGCGAAGAACCGGGCTGATATCACCATATCCAAGGTTTTCACCAACCTCTACAGTGAGATGCCACTTATCCTGGAGTAAGAGCACCCCTTCCACTCCTGCCTGGTTCCAGCCCTGGTCAGTCCCACTGGCAGGCACAAGTACCGCCACTTTCAGGGGTCTTTCCTGGGGATAGGGAGGAGAGGAGGCAAGAGCAAGCAGGGGAGAAGCTAATAGTCCCACTGCAAACAAACTTACCGTCAATA
>JACUUP010000197.1 GCA_014859225.1 Candidatus Aerophobota bacterium | reverse complement strand
GGACGTATAATCACCACTTCCATGCCGGTTTCTTCAGCAATCGCCAACAAACCCCGCACATACTTGCAGTAGTCTCTGAGGTTACCGCATCTCCTACCTTTACGTTGTTCACATTCTCCCCTATCCTAACTACCACACCTGAGAACTCATGTCCCATTATCACAGGTGGGTTTAAGGGAATTTTAATATCATCATGGTAGATGTGAATATCAGAGCCACATATCCCTGCAGCCTTCACCTCTATCATAACCTCATCCGGGCCAGGTTTTGGCTCATCCACCTCCTTAATCTCCACATTTCCTTCCCCTTTTTTTAACTTCATCAGTCCTTTCATTAAAATTCTCCTGCTGTAATATTTATCAGGAAACCTATGTTTATCATATTTCCACCCTGCTTTTTATCATATATTATTCAGGTATTATTATCTTGTTGGGCAATGCCCACCAACTAGGGTTTATGATATCGCTTTATCAGTTTTTGTCAAACAGCTTGCATGGAATAATTATTCATGCAGTCTTGACAGTGATAGATTTTTTATGATAATTTACAAAAATGGCTTTTAAAAAGCTAAAAAGGGGCTACGCAAGATGAATATGCTTGAGCTAAGGAAAAAGGCAAAAAACTTAGGAGTAAGCACATATAGAAAGAAAAAACCGCAAATAATACGGGAAATCCAGGCAAAGGAAGGAAATTTCCCCTGCTTTGGAACTGCCAGGGGTTTCTGTGACCAGTTAAATTGTCTGTGGCGCTCTGATTGCCTGAAGTAAGCAAGGCTGCTCAATCACGATGGAAAGCGCTCTAAAACCTGCACACCTGCACTAAATTGCTATAAATACCCACGAAAGCATGTATACTACTGTCATTGTGAATAACAATAGTCTTCTTTGTTGACAGACGGGACGCCTGTCCTACGTTCTATTGTCCACCTCTGGTAGGACGGGCGTCTCGCCTGTCCTAATTTAAGCAAAAACTCAGGACCGCTTCGGGATATCATCCCCTGACAATGACGGGGTTTATTAAACATTTACATTCCAACATTTGAAGATTGTAAGCCTTATCTGGTAGAAAGATGAAATAGCAAATCAAAAATAGTACGCATCCGGCAACTTTTCCAGTTGAGCGTAATTAAATACAGGACCGTCCTTGCAAACATAGAACCTGCCAATATTACACCTTCCACATTTACCGATTCCGCATTTCATCTTCATCTCTAAGGAAGTAAAAATTTTCTCGGGTGGGAATCCAAGTTTTATAAGCTTGGGCAAAGTAAACTTTATCATAACCGCAGGACCACATATAACCGCACAGGCATCTTTTGAACTGGGTGATACCTTTTCCACAATTGCAGGAACAAAGCCAACCAACCCTTTCCAATCATCCTTAGCTTCATCAACCGTTATATGAATATTCAAATCCCCACGCCTTTCCCACTCTTTGAGTTCTGCTTTATATAAAAGCATGCCCGGAGTCCTTGCTCCGTATATTATGTTAATATCTCTAAAGTCTTCTCTATCCCCAAGCAGATACTTTATGAGAGATCTTAAAGTGGTAAAGGCAAAACCTCCTCCGATAATGACAATATTTTTCCCCCGGAAAAAATCAACGGGATAAAAATTACCGAGAGGTCCTCTAAGTCCCAGCTCATCTCCTTCAACAAGATAGTGCAGGGCAGTTGTAACAGTCCCAACTTTATTTACCGTAAATCTCAAGAAACCTTTCTCAGTTGGAGACGAGGCAATACCAAAGGGAGCCTCTCCCTTACCCAGGATAGAAAGCTCACAGAACTGACCGGGGAGGTAATGGAAATTTTTTTCATCTTCTTTTCTCAAAAAGACAAGGTCAAAAGTCTTGAGTGATTTATCCTCTGACTATACGAAGGTTCTTTTAACTTTAACGGGCAAAGGTAGATATGGATTTTTCATCACAGGCTCCTAAATGATGAGTATCTTTTTCAACACATCCCTAATATCAATATTAACCGGACAGTTTATAACACATCTTCCACAGCCAACACAAGCTGCTTCTTTGTAATTTTCCACGAAATAATTAAACTTGTGCATCAGGCGCTGCCGTACCCTTTCCTTGCCAGTTGGCCTTGGATTATGTCCTGATGCCTGTTGGGTAAAAAGAGAAAACATGCATGAATCCCAGTTTCTAACTCGTGTGCCCTGAGAATTTTTTGCCTCATCCACAATATCAAAACAATGACAGGTTGGACAAAGGTAAGTGCAAACAGCACACCCCAGACAGCTATCAGATAAGCTTCTCCAAAAGATATGGTCAAATATTGCATTAAGTTTTTCTTTAACTTTATCCACCTCAAATTGAAATTGAAGTTTAATCTTATTCTCTGCTTCGCTCTTAATTTTCTTCATTAATTTTACATCATCATCGGTAGCGTTTTCCAATGTAGCATTTAAAATTTTTTTGCCTTTATCGCTCATAACATCAACAATGTATCTATCGCCTGCATCAACC
>JACUUP010000196.1 GCA_014859225.1 Candidatus Aerophobota bacterium | reverse complement strand
TTTAATGAATTTTTATACAATTCCTGAGCCTGTCAGGAACAGGCTTTAAGGTTCGGCTTTGCCTCAAGCGAGAGGGGAGATGTTTTTCCTTGCTTCAGCTTATTGTAGGCAAGAGCTGCTACCATTGCTGCATTATCAGTGCAAAGTGCGGGTGGCGGGATAAAAATTTTTAATTTTCCCATAAATTTTCTTGAAAGATATTCCCTGATGAATCTATTGGAGGCAACACCGCCCCCGATAATAACCTGCTTGACCTTCTTTAAAGAGGTAGCCTCAGCTATGCGCTCACCAATAATTTTTGCTACCTGAAGTTGAAAACTTGCCGCTATATCTTCAGATGGCAAAGGCAAGTTTTTCTTCCTGAAGTTTTTTACTTTATAGAGCACGGCTGTTTTTAAACCACTAAAACTAAAATCAAGAGTCTCTTCTTTAAATTTAGGCATAGGAAGGCGTATATTTGAGGCATCCCCTTTTTGTGCTATCTTCTCAATGATAGGTCCTCCAGGGTAACCTAACTCTAAAATTCTTGCTACCTTGTCAAACGCCTCGCCAGCTGCATCATCTCTTGTTGAGCCTAAAAGTTTATATTTCCCTTCTTTTGAAAGATAAACAAGTTCTGTATGACCCCCTGAGATAATAAGACCGACAAGAGGAAAAGAAGGTTCTGGAAAAGCAAGGAAAGCCGCATAAAGATGTGCCTCCAGATGATTTATCCCGACCAGAGGCAGGTTAAGGGAAAACGCTATCCCTTTAGCTACACTGACACCTATCAGTAAAGAGCCAAAAAGCCCCGGACCAGAAGTTACGGCGACTGCATCTATATCTTTTAAGCTGACTTTAGCCTCTCCCAGGCTCTTCTTTATAAGGGGCAGGATTACTTCCAGGTGTTTTCTGGAGGCAACTTCAGGAACTATTCCGTAAAACTCTTTGTGCAGCTCCACCTGAGATGCCACTAAACTTGAATGTATTTTTTTCCCATTTTCCACTACTGCTACTGCGGTTTCATCACAGGAGGTTTCTATTCCTAAAATTAGCATTGATTCCTCTTTTATGAAATTTGACTTACTATATACTTTATTATGTGGGGTATTTTTTCTTTAATACAGGGAGAAAGCTCCATACCCCACTTAATTTCCCCTATCTCAACTCCTATAATCACAACTTCTCCTGACGCTGCTCCAAATTGGAAAAAAGTCAAGATTTCTGCAATACCTATTTGATGAAGAGAAAAAAGCTTATCTTTTTCTTTTTCTATGTCATCAAGCGAGAGTTTATAAATACTTCCAGCTTCCCCACCTGATTTTACCGCATCCACAATTATGATTTTTTTTCTTCCCGGGATATAGGAAACAAGAGAGAAAGCGGAAACACCTATATCCAGAAGCTCCACATTATCCGGAAGGCTTATTTTTTTGAGCTCTCTTATTATATGAACCCCAATTCCTTCATCACCCAATAAGATGTTTCCTGCTCCAACTATCAGGATATCCCTATGTTTTACTTGTTTTTTCATCTTATTTAGCAAAGCTTTTTGTATTCTATCCTGAGTAGGGCATTTCGTCAAGGAAAAGTTTGCCAGGTGATAAAAAGTCGGTTAAAATTGTTTATAAGGTGAATGTCAAATGCTCCGACCTGACTCCATGAAAAAAATTCCGGTGATTATTCTCATAGTTGGTGGCGTGCTGACTTTTTTATTGATTTTTCCCAGATTAGACAAAGAGCCTTCCTACATTACCCAAACCCAGATTATCATGGCCACAGAAGTTACCATCAAAGCAAAAGCCTCATCTGAAGATATTAAAAAAGCATTTGAAGCGATAAGAAAAATTGATTATTTAATGAATGATTATAATCCTGAAAGTGAAATAAGCCTTCTTAACAGAGAGGGGAAAAGAGAGGTTTCTCCCGAGCTTGCGGAGGTTGTTGACAGGGCAATACATTTTTCCCGCATTACAGAAGGAGCCTTTGATATTACAGTTTTGCCGCTGGTTAGACTATGGCAGAGAATGGAAAAAGAAAAAAGACCTCCAACTTCAGAGGAGCTAAAAGATACCCTTTCTCTGGTTGGCTATGAAAAAATCAAAGTTGATAATAATATCCTCTTACTTGAAAAGGAGGGAATGGGATTGGATGTTGGTGGAATAGCCAAGGGATATGCTGTAGATAAAGCAATAGATGTTTTAAGGAAAAGGGGTGTAAAAAATGCCCTTGTAAATGCAGGTGGTGACCTTTACTGTTTGGGGGAAGCTCCTCAGGGAAAATGGAAGATAGGTATTCAGAACCCGCGGAAAATGGGAGAGATTATAGAGGTAATTGAGGTTAAAGACAGGGCTGTTGCTACATCGGGTGATTACCTTAGATACTACATGATTTGGGGCAAAAGATTTGGTCATATAATAAATCCTGATACAGTATGGACAGTGCAGGACAATCCTATGTCTGTAACTATAGTTTGTTCTAATGTTACCGATGCCGATGCTCTTGCCACGGGTGTT
>JACUUP010000195.1 GCA_014859225.1 Candidatus Aerophobota bacterium | reverse complement strand
GTCCAAGTTTTATGTTCCTGAACAAAAAAGAGTATTAATAATAGTAGCGAATCAGGTCTTTGAAGAAAGAGGCTAAAATAGGGCTGGAAGGAGGTGATAAGGCAGTAAATAAGAGGCCCACTATTAGCCGGGAAAGAAAGCTTCCTAAAGAGAGGGAAGCATTAAATAATCAAATTCTTTCAGGAAGCTTATAGAGAAAAATGAATCATGTTAATGGGAGGTGTAAGATGAGAAAAATAGGAGGAATCATAGGGGTAGTCTTGCTCTGTACACTAATCTTGGCAGGAGTTGCCCAGTCAGCTCCTCCTGAGTGGTGGACAAAAGCTGCAGCTTTGTACAAAGGTGTTACCATTAGAGGTGTGTCGGAAAGTACCCCTCCATCTAAAACAATCAGGGATTACGCAATTCCTACCTTTGAAAAAATGACCGGGATAAAAGTTGAATTTGAAGTAACCTCCTGGGATGAAATGTACACCAAATCTATAAGCGATCTCGCCGCAGGAACAGGGATTTACGATTTTATCTATGTTGAGCAGGATATTATCTATGCCTATTTGGTTAAAAATTGGTTGACAAATATGACCGAACTTGTTAAAAAATATCCTCAGTTAACTGACCCTGACTTCGATATAGATGATTTCACCACCTTCATTGATTATTTCAAGGATGCAAAAGGAGATGTCTTTGGTATCCCCTTTGAGGCATTCTTAAAGGCGTATGCTTATAGAAAAGACCTGTTTGAGAACCCCGAGATAAGAGCTGCTTTTAAAGCTGAGTATGGTTGGGATCTAAGACCTCCAAAAGATTGGGATGAGTATACCCAGATAGCAAAATTCTTCACAGCCTGGGGGAGGAAAAAAGGGATAGAACTTTATGGACATGTTGCTCAGGCAAAGACTCATCCCTGTGTTGCTTATGAGATGGTTGAGAGTATCTGGCCAGCGTGGGGTATCTATAACTGGGGAATAAATATGGAGAAATGGAGAGCAACTGTTGAGAACGGAGGAACGCTAAACAGTAAGAGAGCTAAGGAGGCTTTTAAGTGGTATGTAGATATGTTAGAATACGCTCCTCCCGGAGTGAGAACCTATACCTGGGATGAGACCGCTGCTGTAATGGGAGCTGGCAAGATTGCCCAGGGATTAATCTATCTGGAGAATTTGGGCTGGATAGCAACAGACCCTGCAAGGTCTGTGGTAATCGGAAAAATAGGAGTAGCTCTTCCTCCGACCTATCCTGGTGTAATGTCTGAAGCAGCAAGAGGATTAGGTTACATTGGCTACTATGATGGAGGTGCATTTAGTATTCCTACCACTTCCAGAAAGAAAGAAGCTGCTTGGTTGTTCACCCAGTACGCCACGAGAAAAGAATGGGGTCCTGAATTTGCCGGATTGGCCACCTCAGTATGTAGAAAATCCACCTTTGCTTCCCCTGAAATTTCAGTTCTCGATCAAAAAATGGGGGGATATTTTACCATACTGGAAGAAAAAGGATTTCTCTTTGCTGGTGCACCACCACTCCCCATGCACAGACCCCTGAATGAACTTTACCTTAAATGGATATCCAGAGCAGTTGCCGGAGAGGTAGACCCTGCTGCAGCCCTGGATTCTCTGGCTAAAGAGGTGGATGATTTACTTAAAGAATTAGGTTACTAAGGATAGATAGTGATGAGAGCTTTCCAGTATAAAGCGTGGGGGTTACTAACCCCCACGCTTGTTATCCTTATCTTCATTGGTTTACTTCCCTTTTTCTACGTCATTTACCTTAGCCTTTTTAAGTACAATATATGGTCAGCGATAGGCATGGTGTTTACTGGAGTGGATAACTTCAGAAAATTAATGTTCGATTCTGATTTCATGTACTCGCTGGGAACTGGGCTTACCTTTGTAGCCATTACCTGTGTCCTGCAAATGTTTTTGGGACTGGCAATAGCCTTACTTTTAACTAACGAATTTGTGGGAAAGGGTGTAATTAGAACTATTCTCGCTTTACCTTTAGCCATTGCTCCCATTACCATAGGTAGTATATGGGTTTTAATGACAAATCCTGATATAGGTCCCCTTCCTTATATACTGCACAAAATTGGGATTAGCTATAACATTGGAGTTAACGCTAATCAAGCTTTTTTTACCGTTGTCCTCATGGATGTGTGGCACTGGACTCCATTTATTACACTCACGCTCTTAGCTGGTCTTACCAGTTTTCCCAGGGAACCCTTTGAAGCAGCTATAGTAGATGGAGCAAATAAGTGGCAGGTCTTAAGATATATTACCTTCCCATTGCTAACACCTGTTATACTCACTGTACTTTTTATACGGATTATGGATGCTTTTAGAATTTTTGATGAGGTTTGGATGCTTACCAGTGGAGGACCTGGCACAGCCACAAGATTTGTAAGTATTGAGGTAGTCAGACGCATTCTGGTATCTACAGATTATGGATACTTTTAGAATTTTTGATGAGGTTTGGATGCTTACCAGTGGAGGACCTGGCACAGC
>JACUUP010000025.1 GCA_014859225.1 Candidatus Aerophobota bacterium | reverse complement strand
GTTCTAATTCCCACCTACCATCCTGCAGCCTGCATCTATCGCCCACCCTGGAAAAAAGAGTTCCTGCTTGACTTAAATAAGATAAAAAAAGAGCTGGAGAGGGTCAACTAAACACAATCATTGATTGTTCAAATAAGTGTTCTATTATCCGCAAAACATTATAGACATTGACGATAAAGTTCAGCTACCTCTTCTCGAGTAGGTTTGCGCGGACAAGACTCTACATCCCCTCCAAACCGGGTGTAGACTACCTCCACCAGGTAATCTATGTCATTTTCGGTGACCCTTAAATCGCTAAAGGTAACGTCCAGAGCCACATCTTTTAGAAGCTGTTTTACCAATTCTGAGCTCTTCTCAGCTTTTTTACGAAGAGGCATGTTTTTTACATCATTATCCATAGCCTCAGCAACGCTGGCAAACTTGTTCAAGCTGGAAGCCAAGCTAAACTCCATCCATTTTGCCAGGCAGGGGGCTATGCTCACTCCATGGGGTATATCGTACAAACCACCGGCAGCCATTCCCATAGCGTGAGGTAATCCCGTCCCTGCATGACTTATGGTCCAACCAGCCAGCACATCGGCCCAAGCCATCTTCGCTCTGGCCTCCAGATTGTTGCCATTCCCAAAGGCTGTGGGCAGGTTCTCTGCTGCCAGTTTTATAGCGTCCAGAGCTAACATATTGGCTAAGGGAGTGGCGTTGACGTTCACATATGCTTCCAGGGTATGAGACAGCACATCAATTCCTGTGGAAGCTGTAAGTGCAGGGGGCATACTCACCATAAGCTCGGGGTCAACAACACTCACTTTAGCAACCAGACGATAATCTCCAAACGCTGCTTTTTGACCTTTTAATGCAGGGTTACTTATCACTATCCAGGGAGTAACTTCTGAACCGGTTCCAGAGGTAGTAGGAATGGTGATGATAGAATAAGAGACATCAGTTACGGAGACAGGCTCATGATCTGAACCCCACACGTAATCCCAGCTTTTTCCTCCATTGCTTGCCACTACAACTGCTGCTTTTGCCGTATCTATGGTACTTCCTCCGCCCAGGGCAATGACAAAATCGCATTTTTCTTCTTTTAAAATTCCGGCAGCCTCATCGACACTGGTACATAAAGGATTAGATTTGATGGTATCATAAGTTGTTACTCCTAACCCCTCTTTCTTCAGGTATCCAATAACTCGCTCGGTTAGTCCCACTTTCTTCAGAAAGGGGTCAGAAAAGAGGAGAACCTTTTTTCCAAATTCCCGACACACATCCCCGATTTCACTCAGTCTTCCCGGCCCGAAAATAACCCTGGTGGGCATATGGCAGTGAAAGTACCCTTTTTTGGCGACTTTTCTTTCATCCGACATTTTTTCCCTCCAATATTAACTAAATTATTTTAACTCTACTTTTTTGAGAGAATTCTTGTGCACTACCGCAAGTAAATCAACTCTCATGCTTATTCCTGATTTACTCCATATCCCAGTCTTCTGGAAAGATTCTCTGCTGCCTTTTTAATCAGCGGAACCATTTTGTCAACGCTTTCAGGCTCGAAGTAGATAGAGGGACCCCCAACACTTATTGATGCCACAACTTTTCCGGTACGGTCCCTCACGGGACACCCAATAGCAGCGACACCCTTGTTAGCATCCTCCAGGCTCAGTGCATAACCCTGCTCTCTAACCTGCCTGAGATCTTCCTTTAATATGAAGGGGTCTGTGATTGTTTTATCTGTCCATCGGGCAAGACCCTTGCTGGCAATAATTCTGTCAATTTCACTCTCCGGTAAATGGGCAAGGAGCACACGGGGTCCAGCACCAATATGCAGGGGCATTCGGTCACCCAGTACCAGCGAAAGAGACTTTAGATAATTATCGCCATCTATTCTTTCCAGACAAAGAGCCTCGTCCTGGTATGGAACAATAAGGTAAGCCGAATCCCCGGTTTTTTCTGCCAGCTCCATCAGAATTGGCTCAGCCTCTTTTCTTATGTTCATCCTTCTAACCACAGCACTCCCTAATTCAAAAGCTTTCATTCCCAACCTGTATTTAGCTGTGTTTGCATCCTTTTCAATAAAACCTCTCTCTTTCAGGGTGCCAAGAAGTCTGTATATCGTAGTGGGACTCAAACCCAATTCGCGACTCAACTCTGTAACAGTTTTTTCTGGAATTTTATCCTTCAGAGCTTCCAGTATATCCACTGCTCTTTGCACAGATCGTACCGATGATTTATCGTTCGTGTTTTTATCCACTTTGTCCACTACGTGAAATAAGATTTTGTTCTATAGTATAAAGTAGAAAATGTTGTTGTCAACTGCGCGCGTTAACACATAAAAAAGCGAAGGGTTGACAAAAATATTTTTCTATACTACACTATATAGTGAAATTTTATTTCATGAGGTGGAGAAAGAATAACTTGATTCTATAAGAACTTACAAAAAAAGTGAAATTTAATGCCGGGAAGGAGACGACAAGCAGGTAGATGAGTCAGTTTTTTGTGGGAGTGAAAGTTTTCAGAAAGTGCCGAAAGTTTTGACCATCACATAGTTCAATCTCCTCAGAAGCTGGGTAGTTCTTTATGATAGTTATTTCACGTTTTTTCTTGACAAATTCATCTCATATGGAATAATTCATATGAGATGAGGAGGAAACACGAAATTCGGCAGAGCCTTTGCTTAAGTTTATCCAAAGAAATTCAAAAAAACTTGTCCTTCAAAAAGCCCGCTTGACAAAAGAAAAACAGTATTGCAATAGTAGTAAGAGCTTTGAAGGAGGAGGCTAAAATAGGGCCAGGAGGAGGTGATAAAATAAGAAATAAGAGGTCCATTAGCCAGGAAAAGAAAGCTTTCTAAAAAGAAGAGAAGCGTTAAATAATTAAATTTCTTTCAGGAAGCTTTCAGAGAAAAATGAAGCATGTTGCCATAAATAGAAAGGGGGAATCAAATTGCGTAATAAAAAGCTTGCTTTAACCATGTTAATTTGTTTTTTTGTAGTAGGCTTTGGTTTCGTCATTCAGCCAGCTACGTATGCTCAAGGGGTAGAACTTAATATGTGGTTTGGGAGGTCTATGTTCATACCGGAAGATAATTTCAAGAGCTTCCAACAACAATATCCTCATATTAAGCTTAACGTAGATACAGTTCCCCTGGAGGAAACTGTTGCCTCATTTTCCAGGGCTTATAGAGCAGGAATATCACCGGATATCGCGCAGTGTGGACATTATTCGGTAACTCCCCTTCTGGTTGCAGGAATGATGCAGGATATGACGAAGTTGATTGAGAGGTGGAAACAAGAGGACCCTGAGCTTTACGCAGATATTTCCCAGCTGGCGTGGGACTTTGTTATGCACGATGGAGCTCCGCGTGGCATTGCAGTTCACGGATTTGGAACTAATGGAAGCTGGTTTGTCTATCGCAAAGATGTACTGGAAAAACATGGGTTGCAACCTCCCAACAATTGGGATGAAGTGATTGATATTGCCAGGAAAGTTAAAACTCCGGATATGGTCGGTGTTTCCATGATTGGTTCCCGTGTAGTGGAACCGGTCTGGTCGGTTGGAATCTTTATGGCTATGGGTGGAGGACATGTAAATGGAGTTCCTCAAATCGATTCAGAGGCTGGACGCTATTTCATAAAAGTACACCAAACTCTGACCAGGGAAGGTCTCGTTCATCCTGAAACGCTTGCCTGGGACAGTGGAGAAATGAGAATAGGCTTTGCAGCTGGCCGGGCTGCCATGGCTCCTATTGGCTGGAATATCTACCCCATGATACAGAAGGAATTGGGACCTTACAAAAAAATGTGGGGTCAAGTACCCATGCCTGGGCGCAAAGGAGCAGAGAACGAACGTAAATTATTCTTAATGGCGTGGCCTTATTATGTAAGTAACCAGACCAAACATCCCTACGAGGCTTCACTTGTACTTCGCTACCTGGCTCGTCCGGACATAACCGTGTCAGTGGCAAGCACCTACCAGGATTCCACGACTATGAGTGTTTTTGACGATCCTCGTTATCTTGCAGCTAAGCCCTGGGCTGCAGATGCACACCCACTTGAATATATGGACCAGATGGAACCGATGCCAACTCACCCCCGCATCATACAGTTATTTGAAACTTGGAAGGACCTGCTGCAAGAATCATTAACGAATGTTACTGCTGATCCGGCTGAGATGGCAAGAAGATATCAAAGAGAATTCAATGAAGCAGCTGGCTTAAGATAGATTGGGTTGTTAGAGGCAGGTCGGGGTATTAGTATCCCCGACCTGCTTTAAGCGCTGCTGAGAGGAGGTTGTATATTTGAACCCTGCAAGCAAAGCGTATAAAAGACAAAAAATGCTTAAGGCAATGTACCCATATTTTCTCATCGCACCGGCTTTAGCTTTTGTTATGCTCATATTAGCTTATCCTGTGGTGTCTGGTTTTATCGGTTCTTTATATACTTACGACATGTTTACTCTGGAAAGTGAATTTGCCGGATTGAATAACTATTTAAGACTTTTTACCAATCCCAGGTTCCAAAATTCCTTACTGAGGTCCGTTATCCTGGCAGGCGGGACTATAGGACTCGGATTGTTTCTTTCTTTGAGTTTTGCCCTCTGTTTAAATAGTATTAGAATCTTTAAAGCTTTTTTCCGTGGAGTTAGCTTGGTGCCCTGGTTAGTTTCTGGAATAGCAGCAGCGGTCATGTTTCGCTTTTTGTTCAGTGGGAACGGGGGGCTCATCTATGTGCTATACGAAAGTTTAGGTTTCCAGGCGGTTAGCTGGTTGGGGCATTCGGGACGGGCTATGCTGGTATTAATACTAACCAACACCTGGTTTCTTTGCCCTTTTGCAATTCTGGTCATGTTTGCTGGCCTTCAGACAATCGACCCCAATTACTACGATGCAGCCGCTATAGATGGGTGCTATGGACTTCGTACGCTCTGGCATGTAACCGTCCCGCTTATAAAACCAATGATCGGGATAAGCCTTATATGGTTAAGTTTTGCAAGTTTTAGCATCTTTGATATTGTACTGCCCACTACAGGAGGTGGACCGGGGCGTGCTACAGAGGTAATGGCAGTAGCTATGTATAGAGTTGCTTTCCACGCGCTGGATTATGCCACCGGCTATGCGATAATGACAGTCATTTTAGTTATAAATATCGCAATGAGCTTTGTATATCTAAAACTCTTCAGGGTCTGACATGGGAGTAGTTGGATTATTTCTGGTAGCTTCGTCAGTCTTAAAAAAGTGTGCAGGAGAAAAATAATGTGGAACACGGCAAAAGCCAGGCAACAAAAGCCTTTTAAGTCCATCAGACGCAACAGTATGAAGCGAATGATGTATATCATCTCCAAGAATTGGGTCTGGATTCCTACAATCATCCTCACCATCATGTTCATTACTCCTATACTCTGGAGTTTGAGTGCCTCTTTTAAGAGTATGGTTGAGATATATTCAGCAAGAACACTCTGGGATTTTTTGCCTAAAAATCCTTCTTTGAGAGCCTACGGGGAGGTGTTAGCCTGGAAGGATTTCCCGGTTGTTTTTTTCAACAGCACCTTTCTGGCAATAAGCTCCACCCTTGTTGCCGTCGCTGCAAGCATTCTGGCAGGTTATGCCTTTGCTCGTTATGCATTTCGCTGGCGTCATGTGCTACTGCTGGCAATATTAATTCCCCGAATTCTCCCCCGGGTAAGCTTGATAATACCCCTTTATGAATTAATGGTTTCACTGGGATTAATGGATTCCAGGTTGTGGTTAACCATTACCTATTCAGCTACGGCAATTCCCCTTGCCTCATGGGTATTGGCCGGTTTTTTTGCGGCTATCCCTAATGATTTGGATGAGGCGGCAACCATAGAGGGAGCTTCGCTCTGGCAGATCCTTTGGTATATCCTCATCCCTGTAAGCTGGCCTGGAATTGTCACAGCATTGATCATGTGTATAAGGGAATCCTGGAATGAATTTCCGTTCGTTCTTGCTTTTACCACTTCCGTAAGTGCCCGAACCCTGCCTTATCAGTTATTTCTACTAAGAGAGAGCGTCGGCGTGCAGGACTGGTCAGTAGTAAATGCCTTCACCATTCTTTCAATTCTTCCCATGCTGATGGTTTTTGTGATACTGCAGCGCTACATAGTAAAGGGTGTAACCCTTGGCGCAATCAAATAAAGCAAATACTCAGTAAACCCTTTTAGAGTCCCGGCAAAAATTCTATTCTCAAGTATTTCCAACATTCTCTCTTTACATTTAGAACATTTGCTTACATGTTTTTCCAACCTTCCTTTTGGGGTAAAACCCAGACTCGTCCCAAAATAACCGTGGTATCTTCTTCGGTATATTTATATTTTTACATCCTTAGTAGCTTCTTTGCACGTATTGTAACAATGAATTTGAGCAATCTTGTCACCAGGGGTTGACAAAAATACTTCTCTGTTCTACGCTATATAGTGAAATTTTATTTCACGTAGTGGATAAACAGAAGCAAGTCAATATCGTTAATAAAGGATTGGAGGGGGATGCGCAAGAATTTTTGATAATACTTTTAGACCAAAAAGGAGGAAAATAATGGTCCAAGATGCGGAACTGGTTAAAAGATTGAAAAAGATGGCTGCGTTTATCAGAAGAGATTCCATTCAGATGTCACTTAAAGCTGGATGCGGTCACGTAGGTCCGGGACTGTCCTGGACAGATATCTGCACGGTGCTTTTTTTTCACCAACTGAGGATTGACCCCAAGAATCCTGACTGGCTCAACAGGGACCGATTTATATTGAGTAAGGGTCATGGCTGCCTGCCACTTTATTCTGCTCTGGCGAGAAAAGGATTTTTCCCCATGGAAAAACTGGATACCTTCTGCCAACTGGATAGCTGTCTGGGCGGTCACCCTGATTGCCTCGCCGTGCCAGGAGTAGAAATATCAACCGGCTCCTTAGGACATGGTCTACCTATAGCCATAGGTATGGCTATTGCGGCTAAATCCGATAATAAAAAATATAGAGTAATTACGGTTATGGGCGATGGGGAACTCCAGGAAGGAACAGTATGGGAAGCAGCAATGGCTGCAGCTCATTACAGACTTGATAACCTTACAGGGATTATTGACTGCAACAAGCTGGAAATTGATGGTCCGGTAAAAGAAGTTATGAATATTGAACCATTGAAGGATAAATGGAAAAGTTTCGGCTGGTATGTTGAAGAGATGGATGGAAACGACATTGAAGATATTCTGAGTACCCTTGAGAGAGTTTTTGGGTACAAAGAAGAAAAACCAAGGATAATTATTGCCCATACCATCAAAGGGAAAGGTGTGTCCTTCATGGAAAATCAGGTAGTATGGCATTATAAAGCACCTGACAATGATGAAGCCAGGCAGGCTATTAGAGAAATTGATTTAGCTCTGACAAAGTTAAAATGAATATGGGAGATAACCATGAGTGAAAAAAGCACAAGTATGCGTGATGTATTTCGGGAGACGGTTCTGGAGCTGGCGGAGAAAAATCCCGACATTTTTGTCTTGACCGCAGACGTAGGAGTGTCCTTTGGGTTCCCCACCATGAAAGAGAGAATACCAAAGCAGACCGTGGAAACAGGGATAGCTGAACAGAATATGGTGGGCATTGCCACCGGGTTAGCTCATTCAGGAAAAATTCCTTTTGTATTTGCCCAC
Organism: Candidatus Aerophobota bacterium; assembly: GCA_014859225.1. Classification (GTDB taxonomy): domain Bacteria; phylum Aerophobota; class Aerophobia; order Aerophobales; family B3-G15; genus Kmv34. Next base: position 7,705 of record JACUUP010000025.1, on the reverse strand, counting down.
GCCTTTGTCCTCTCCATGCGAGCTTTAGAACAGATAAGAACCGATGTTTGCTACTCCAATGCCAATGTGAAATTTGTCGGCTACTGTGGTGGAGTGGCTGGCGGCGTCCTGGGAAACACCCATCATGCCCTGGAGGACATAGGAATATTAAAGTCTCTTCCCAACATGAGCATTATCGTTCCGGCTGATGGCAAAGAAATGGGAAAAGCAGTACGAGCTGCCGTAGAGCATAAAGGTCCTGTGTACATGAGGATAGGGAGAAGTAATGAGCCGATCATTTACCAGAACGACTATAACTTTGAAATGGGCAAAGCAGTCACCCTGAGAGAAGGAAAAGATATATCCCTAATTGCTACCGGACTTGTGGTCAGTGAAGCACTAAAGGCAGCTGATGAGCTGGCTGAAGAAGGTATAGATGCCAGGGTCATCAACATCCATACCATCAAACCCCTGGACAGAGAAACCGTTATAAGAGCAGCAGAGGAGACCAGGGGCATAGTGACAGTAGAGGAGCACAACCTCTGGGGAGGATTGGGTGAGTCGGTAGCAACAGTGATTGCCGAAGAAAAATGTGTGCCGGTAAAAAGAATTGGCATCCCGGACACATTTGTGGTAATTGGAGCTCACCCTGAAATACTGGAAAGATACGGTATCACTGCATCAAATATTGCAGATAAGGCAAGGGAAATTGTTTCCTGAGACGAGAAAAAATTGGCATAAAGGGCGAAAAGCTTTGAGCAAAACATCCCCTTTAAAAAGCTACTAATGGAGAACCCTGAGATAAGAGGACACCTTGGTCAGGATGAGATTGAAAAACTCCTTGACCCTGCCAACTATCTTGGGCTTTCTCTATCCTCAACAGATAAGGTGATTGCCTCTACAAAGGCTGCACGTAAAAAGGAGGAAGAAGATGAGTAAAGTTACCCAAACTCTGGCAGACTTCGTGGTAAAAACCGGATACCTCCAGCTCACTCCGGATACTGTAGAAAAAGCAAAGCAATGTTTCCTGGACTGGCTGGGGTCGGCTCTGGCTGGCTCCATAGAAGATGCGGCTCGCATCATGGTATCTCTCATCGATGAGGAGGGAGGAGTGGAAGAGGCAACTGTGATAAATCATTCCCGGAAAAACTCCTGCCTCAATGCCGCCCTGGCAAATGCAGCCATGTCTCACATTTTAGAGCTTGATGATACCCATCATGGAGCAGCTTATCATCCGGCAGCAGCGGTTATCCCCTCTGCCCTGGCAGCTTGCCAGAAGGAAAAAACGGACGGTAAAACCTTTCTCACTTCCCTAATCCTGGGATACGATGCCTCCATCAGAATCGGGGAGGCGGTGGGTCCCAGTCACTACAAACTCTGGCACACCACTGCCACCTGTGGCAACTTTGGCTCCTGTGTGGCTGCGGGTAAAGTGTTCAAACTGAACAAAGACCAGATGATAAATGCCCTGGGTAATGCAGGAACACAGGCTGGAGGCTTGTGGGAGTTTCTTATTGATGGGGCAATGAGCAAACAGCTTCATCCGGCAAAAGCCGCCCAGAACGGACTTTTAGCAGCTCTTCTTGCCAGGAAGGGGTTCACAGGAGCAAGAAAGATACTGGAAGGAGAAAAAGGGTTCTGCAGGGTCACCAGTGAAAACTGCCATTTTGGAAAAATAACCAAAAACCTGGGTAAAGATTACAAAATAATGGAGGTCTCCTTTAAACCTTATGCCTCCTGCCGCCACACCCATTCAGCTATAGATGGGGCAAAGCAACTAATTACAAACCATGAACTTAACTATAAGCAAATTGCACATATTACCCTGTCAACCTACACCACTGCTTTAAACATAGCGGGGGGAGAGAAAAGCTTTTCTCCTCAAACCGCCTACCAGGCAAAATTCAGTTTGCCCTTCTGTGTTGCCCTGGCACTAAAATATGGAAAGGTGAGCCTGGATGAGTTCAGCGAGGAGAAACTGAAAGATAAGGATATAAAGGAACTTATGCAAATAACCAGGCTAAAGGTAGATGAGAAATTGGATGCCCGGTATCCGGAAAAATGGCCCTGTATTCTGGAGATAAGCACCCGGGATGGCAAAAAATATAGAGCCTCGGTAGATTATCCCCGGGGCTCTCCCCAGAACCCTCTCTCGCAGGAGGAGCTTGAGGAAAAATTTAAGGAGTTGGCTGGAAAGGTTTTATCTCCTGCCAGGATAGAGACTCTCCTAAAAAAAGTGAGGAGCCTGGAACAGATCCATGATATGTCGCTTTTTTTCCAGGATATCTTTTGATTCAGGAGATAGAATAAAAAAATTCAGAGCTAATATCTCAGAGTGAAAAAATGGGTGGATAGGAGCAGTGGTAATGCATAAAATAATATCAAAAAGTGCTACGAATATGTATGAGCAGATATACAGGCTGGTTAAGGATGTCTGTACGGGAATTTCTGAAGATTGTCTAACATTGCTCAAAGAAGCAAAAGAAAAAGAAAAAAACAAAACTGCCAAAGATATATTAGAAACAATGCTTGTGAATACGAAACTGGCGAAACAACAACAAAAACCCGTATGTCAATCTCCCGGTTTTCCTACCTGCTATATAAGTTTTGGTGAACAATCTAACCTGCAAGATATCCAGGACAGTTTACCGAAAGCTATACAGGCTGCCACAAAAGATGGATATCTAAGACCAAGCATGGTTCATCCCTTGACCCGGAAAAATACCGGGAATAACTCCGGAATCGGCATTCCCAATATGGAATACCAGTACGTTCCCGGACAAAATTATCTCCAGCTCATAATCAGTTTCAAGGGATGTGGAGCTGAACTGGGTAATGCCTTGAAGATTTTTACCCCAGCTCAACTTGGGAAAAAATACACGGGCTTGAAGCGGTTTATTTTGAGAGCGGTGATTGAAGCAGGTGGCAAACCCTGCCCACCTGTTGCTGTGGGAATAGGTATTGGCGGACAGATGGATGTTGCAGCAAGGCTGAGCAGAAAAGCAGTAAGTATCAGGGACTGGCGAGATACTCACCCTGACCCGGGCATAAGTAACCTGGAATCTTATCTCTTGCAAGCCGTAAATAGCTTAGGCATAGGACCTGCTGGCATGGGAGGTGATACCACCGCTTTAGCGGTTAAAATTGAACTTTCCCACACTCATACTGCCATCGCCCCGGTGGCAGTGAATTTCCACTGCTGGGTGGCAAGAAAAGGTGGAATAAAAATATTCCCGGATGCTACAATACAAAGAATATTCTAAATATAAAAGTTCTATTATAAAGAATGGGGTATCGCTATGCAAAATGTCCAATTAATGGCACCTGTAACAAGCAACCTGACTGATTTGATGATAGGAGACATCGTCCATATCAGCGGTACAATACTCACCGCACGAGATATGGCTCATCTGCGAATGAAAGAATACCTATCTGAAAGAAAACAACTCCCTCTTGAATTCAAAGGTGCTGTCATTTTTCATGCAGGACCTGTAGTGGAAAAAGTAGACGAAAAATACATACTAAGGGTAATAGGTCCAACTACCAGCATCCGGATGGAACCTTATACCCGCATGCTGGGTGATATTGGAGTCAAGGCTATAATAGGAAAAGGGGGGATGGGAGAGGACACTCTTGCGGCATTGCAGAGGATAGGAGGAATTTATCTACAAGCCCCACCAGGTTGCGCGGTAAAGCTGGCAGAAGGAGTAAAAAGCATTAAACAGGTACACTGGTTAGATTTAGGTGTGCCCGAGGCCATCTGGGTTCTTGAGGCGAAGTGTTTTGGCCCTCTAATAGTGGGAATGGACTCTCAAGGAAAGAGCCTATATCAGGAAGTGAAAGAAAAAGCCCTGAAAAAAATGCAAGATATGTTCATAAAAACAGTAAACTGAGGATACGAGGAGGTACGTAATGTTCGGATACACTGGTAAAATTCTAAATGTGAATTTATCTGAGAAGCCAGGGGTATCTTTTGAAAACCTGGATGAAAAAATAGCCAGAAGATACTTAGGTGGATGTGGATTGGCAGCAAAAATCCTGCAGGAAATGGACTGGAATACTGATCCTTTTGCTCCAGAAAATGTTCTCGTTTTTACAATAGGTCCGCTTACCGGAACATCGGCACCCTGTTGCAGCAGATACGTGGTTTCGGCTAAATCCCCCCTCACGGGAATCTGGGGAGAAGCACATGCTGCAGGTTATTTTGGAGCTGAATTAAAACTGGCCGGGTTAGATGGAATCATTATAAAGGGAAGGGCAAAAAGTCCGGTTTATCTTTTGATTCAGGATGATAAAGTAGAAATCAAAAACGCTGAACATTTATGGGGAAAAGATACTATTGAAACTCAGGACCTCTTGATAAAAGAGCATGCTGATAAAAGGTTGAGAGTCGCCTGCATTGGCCCGGCCGGAGAGAAACTTTCCCGCATAGCCAGCATAGCCAACGATTATGGTAGATTCGCCGCAAGATGCGGACTGGGAGCAGTAATGGGTTCAAAAAACTTGAAGGCGATAGCCATTCGGGGAACAAAAAAACCACAGATTGCCAAAAAAGAAGAATTCCACAATTTTGCAAAACAGTTACACCAAATTATTATTAAAGCTCCGGCAAGAGCATCTTTACGTGCATACGGCACAGATGGTTTGATGAACGTTTTGCACGATTTTGGTGATGTCCCGATCCAGAATTTCAGACAAGGGTTCTGGGCCCAGGGGTGCCATAAGGTCTCTGGTCAATTTATGGCTGAAACCATATTATCCGGATACGCTGCCTGCAGAGGCTGTCCTATAGGCTGTGAAAGAAAAATAAAAATTGACGAGGGGTTTTATGCAGGCGTAAGCGGAAAAGGACCCGAATATGAGACTGCTGCCAGCCTTGGTCCACTACTTTTAAATGACAACCTTGAAGCAGTAGCTAAAGCAAATGAGCTTTGCACGCTCTATGGACTTGACACTATTTCAACCGGCTGCACCATTGCTTTCGCCATGGAATGTTATGAGAAAGGACTGCTTTCCAGAAAAGATACAGATGGTTTAGATTTAACCTGGGGAAACCATAAAGCAATGGTTAAGATGGTTGAAAAAATAGGACAAAGAGAGGGAATTGGAGATATACTGGCAGAGGGAAGTAAAAGAGCCGCTGAGAAAATTGGAAAGGAGACAGAAAAGTTTGCACTACACGTTAAAGGATTAGAGGTTCCCATGCATGACTCTCGCGCTTTCAATAGCTGGGCGCTGGTCTACGCTACGTCAAATCGGGGCGCCTGCCACATCTCTGCACCAGCTTACTGGATTGAAAGAGGTATAACGTTCCCGGCAATCGCCTTAGATAAACCATTAGACAGATTTGACGCTGAAAGGAAAGCTTTTTTAGTAAAAACCTTCCAGGATTTTTGTGAAGTGATGGAATCTCTGGTTATGTGCAAGTTTAGCCTCTGTGCCGGGATTCAGCCTCCGCATATTACCCAGCTTTTAAATCTGGCAACTGGCTGGAATATGGATATAAATGAGTTGATGAGAGTCGGGGAAAGAGGGTTTAACCTGAAAAGAACAATTAATACTAAGCTGGGAGTTTCCCGCAAAGATGACCTTCTACCCGCCAGACTTTCCATTCCTCACCAGGAAGGTGGAGCCAGGGGTTACGTTGTTGACCTGGAAAAAATGCTGGATGAGTATTACGAACTGAGGGGGTGGAATAAGGAAGGAATTCCAATTAACAAAAAACAGTAAGGAAAATCAGCCAAGAATTAACCACGCAGAAAAATGGCTACAAAGAAAAGAACCCAGCCAAGAATTAAAAGCACTCCTATGATTTTTTTAGCCGATGCCACAAGCAAAAGTAAAAGGTAAACAGCGGTAAGAGATGCAAGGAAACTTGCCACATCTCCGTAAAAATCACCCAGTTTAGGGTTATCCCTGAATATGGTTCTTTAGAGAAGGAATACTATAGCCTTTAAAATTCTTAAAATAAAGAGCTGCTTTCAATTTTTCGGGTTTCTAACTGCAACTTGACAAAAATATTTATCTGCACTATACTGTATAACAAAGCCGGATTCGGTAAACTTAGCTATTTTTACACCAAAAATTCATTTTTTGCATTTTTAAACTGCTATTTTAGTTCTACTTACAAGCTACGGTGGCAATTTTTACTCCTCAGTCTAAAAAAGTTATCATTTGGCCAAGTGTCGAAAAGAAATCTTTTGAACCAGTTTAATGAGGAAGAAGGCGCCAATTCTTCGTGAATAGTAATTTCTGCCGAGTGTCACAAAGTAAATAGGAAAGAACCATGAAGGCCATTGTTTATTCCTCGCCGGGTAAATTCAAGTATACGGATGTTCCTAAACCTACAGTAAAATCGGATGAGGTTCTCATCCAGATTAAATCTTGCGGTTTGTGCCGTACAGATATACATATCCACGAGGGGCATTTTATTGCTAAATTTCCTCTCATTAATGGCCACGAATTTGCAGGAATAGTAGAGGAAGTGGGTGAGAAAGTCCAAGATTTCAAAGTAGGGGACCGGGTACTTGCAGACAATACCGAGCTGTGTGGTGCCTGTTATTTTTGCCGCAATAATCAGCCATTGTACTGTGAGAATTTTGTGTCCCACGGGTGTAATTGTGCAGGCGGCTTTGCAGAATATGTGGCCATAAAGGCCAAAAAAGTTTTTAAAATTAAGAACCTTTCCTTTCGAGAGGCGGTGATGGTTGAGCCCACAGCATGCGCTATTCATGGCCTGGATATAATAAAGGCCAGGCCAGGAAGCGAAGTGTTACTGTTTGGTGCAGGACCCACTGGTAATATATTGGCTCAGCTTCTCAAGCAAAATGGAGCAGCATACCTAACAGTCGCAGCACCACCAGGAATTAAGCTTGATCTGATAAAAAAGCTGGCGGCTGATGAGATTGTGCCAGTAGATAAAAAAGATTACTCCAAACACGAAAGAACCCTCATAACAAGCCACCCAAAAGGATTTGATATTGTAATCGATGCTACTGGAGTGCCGCAGCTTTTAAGTGAGACCCCCAAGTATGCGAAGGTAGGGGGACAAATAATTGCCTATGGTGTATATCCTGAAGAGTCTAATATAATCGTGAAGCCCTACGATATTTTCAAACGAGAGCTTACCATAAAGGGGTCATTTGCCCAAACTCATTGTTTTGGTCGAGCGCTACTTTATTTGGAAAACAAGCAGATAAAAGTTGACCAGCTTATCACTCATGAGATTCACTTAAAAGATTATGGTAAAGCGTTAAAAATTATGAAAGAACGCCAGGGTGTAAAAATAGCAATTATACCCTCCTGATACTTATAAATTCCAACTCATAGGAGAACTAAAGAGTGATGAGTATCAAAATGAAAGCGGCGATAATTAGGGGAAATTGGCCAAGTGTCGAAAAGAAATCTTTTGAACCAGTTTAAAATGTTGTAGGTTAAGGCTACAAGCAAAGAAGCAATATGAGCTATGGTGCAGTGATTCTACGTAGCATTTAAATCCACTGTAGTAGGATTCTGTATAGCAATGCTAAGCAAACTAAAAAAAGATCTTTCTACAGCTGTTCTTTTGAAAATACAATCCCTCTTTTTTCTCTCCTCGAGTATTACGAACTAAGGGGATGGAATAAGGAAGGAATTCCAACTAACAAAAAACAGTAAGGAAAATCAGCGAAGAATTAACCACGCAAAAAGATGGCTACAAAGAAAAGAACCCAGCCAAGAATTAAAA
>JACUUP010000024.1 GCA_014859225.1 Candidatus Aerophobota bacterium | reverse complement strand
TTTTGTGCAAAAGTTGCTTTATATTCTTTAAGTTAGCTTTGGCACTAAATCTTTTGCAAAATATTTCCCGTTCTCAAATCCTATTTTTCCGTAACCATATTCTACATCGTGTTCCCAGAGAACAGTATAGTCCTCTTCTGCAAACTTACTTAGCAGCTCCTTTTTTTTATTGATAACTCCCACCGGGTCAATGTCCCAGGCCATTATGTAAGGTAGGTGAACATGTTTTGAGGTGGGGATTAAATCTGAAACATAGACAACTTTTTTGTTGTTATCAGTTATCTCCACAATTTGGTGACCTTCTGAGTGAGCTTTTGTTTTGATGAGCCTTATCTCAGCAAATCCCATTTGGGCAAGATTCATACTGTTATCTATGAGAATCAGTCTATCCTTTAAAGGCAGGATGTTATCCGCAAGATAAGAGCCTCTGGTTAGTTCGTTGGGATTGAGGGCACTTTCCCATTCCTCTTTTTGGATTATATAACGGGCGTTGGGGAAAACAGGTTGAGATTTTCTATTCTCCAGCCTGGTGGCAGCACCACAGTGGTCAAGATGAAGATGAGTAAAAATTACAAAGTCCACATCCTCTGGTGTAATACCTGCTTTCTCCAGGGATAAGATGATGTTTTCTTGCCGCTCTATTTTGTATATTTTTTTAAATTTCTCGCTGAACTTTTCTCCAATGCCGGCATTCACCAGAATATTTCTACCCTTATATTGAATTAAAAGACAATTCAGAGCCAGTTTCATTCTATTTTCCTCATCAACTGCAACAAACCTGCTCCATACTGTTTTTGGTATCCGGCAGAACATTGTTCCTGCATCAAGATAGAAATAGCCATCAGAGATAAAACTCAGGGCGTACGCTCCCACCTGAATAGTTTGTGCACTCAACCAGTCCTCCCGTAAATGCACACTAAAACACGTATAACATGACAGGCGGGACGCCTGTCCTACGATGTATTGTCCTTCAGGGTATCATCCCCACCCCCCGTCCCTCAAGAGGAAGGGATGAAGGAAGAAATTAAGTCCACGCTCAGTGGGCAATTAAACTTACTATGAGGTTTTTCAGAGGACTTTTCCTAAACTCCTACCTTTGGCAGATACCCAAGCGTCCTCTTAATCTCCTCTTCCGGATACTCATAGTCTTCCAATTTCTTACTAATGTAAGCCTCGTAAGCGGAAAGGTCAAAGTGTCCATGTCCGGAGAAGTTAAAGATAATGACTTTTTCTTCCCGGTTCTTTTTACATTCAAGTGCCTCATCAATAGCCGCTTTTATTGCATGTGCAGTTTCTGGGGCAGGTAAAATTCCCTCTGTATGGGCAAAGATAGCAGCTGCCTCAAAAACTGGAATCTGATAATAAGCTTGAGCCTCAATTACTTTTTCATTGCAGAGAAGCGAAAGTAAGGGTGCATCTCCATGGTATCTAAGTCCACCCGAGTGAATAGGCGGAGGAACAAAATCATGTCCCAGGGTGAACATTTTTAAAAGGGGTGTTAGTTTTGCCGTGTCTCCAAAATCATAAGCGTAAGGTCCTTTAGTTAAAGTGGGGCAGGCAGTAGGCTCAACAGCTATAAATCTTAGATGAGGTTTTTTTCCACTTAATTTATCTTTAACAAAGGGGAAGGAGAATCCAGAGAAATTACTTCCTCCACCCACGCACCCAATTATAACATCGGGATAATCACCTACCTTTTCAAGCTGTTTTTTAGTCTCAAGCCCAACCACTGTTTGGTGAAGTATCACGTGATTTAATACACTACCCAGGGAATATTTGGTATCATCATGAATAGCCGCATCTTCAATAGCTTCACTAATCGCAATTCCTAAACTTCCCGTGGAGTCAGGATTCTTTTCCAGGATGCTTCTACCTGCTTTTGTTTTGTTGCTGGGGCTTGGAATGACGTTTGCTCCCCATACATGCATGAGTATTTTTCTGTAGGGTTTTTGCTCGTAACTAACTTTTACCATATAAACTGTGCACTGAAGACCAAATAAATCACATCCAAAGGATAAAGCCGACCCCCACTGACCTGCTCCGGTCTCGGTGGCTAGCCTTTTTACTCCTTCCATCTTGTTGTAGTAAGCCTGGGCAACCGCAGTGTTAGGCTTATGTGAGCCAGGAGGCGAGACTGATTCATTCTTATAGTAAATTCTTGCCGGAGTTTTTAAATACTCCTCCAATCTGAGCGCTCTGTGGAGAGGGGTTGGTCTCCATAACTTGTAAATTTCTCTTACCTCATCGGGAATTTTTATCCACTGCTCCATGGAGACTTCCTGCTCAATGAGCGCCCGCGGAAAAATGGGAGCTAAATCATCAGGGGAGATGGGTTTTCCCGTAGCTGGATGTAAAAATGGCTCCAGGGGTTTTGGAAGGTCGGGCAGGATATTGTACCAGGCTTGCGGAAGCTCGCTCTCTTCTAACAGAATCTTGCTTTTTACCATTTCTTTCTCCTTTCTCGTCTATTCTTTTTTAAAGGTTTATTTTAACTTGCTTTATTATTTTGTCAAATTGAAGTTTGACAGGGGGCTAATTTGTCTATATAATTTGCCTTTAGCAAAGAAAGGCGGGGAACAATTAAATGAGCGAATTACGAGTGAAAGTTTTCTGGATAGTAATATTTGCTATAACTCTGGTAATGGGGGTTCCCTGGTTTTTATGGGGCTCGTCGTTATGCGTAGTAGGAATCCCGGTGTGGATTTTGTATCATGCACTATGGCTTGTTTTTTTATTCTTTCTCTTCTGGTTATTTGTAAAATATTACTGGGCTGAAAAGCGGCAAAAATGAGTGAACAAACTATTCAATTAATCATTGTGTTTACATTTATGAGTGTGGCGCTTCTTATTGGTTTAAGAGGCTACCGTATTACTCGCAAAGAGCCAGAGGATTATTTTTTAGCAGATAGAAGCTTCGGTACACTGGTGCTTCTTTTAACTATGTTTGCCAGTTTAATGTCGGCTTTTACCTTTTTTGGGGGGGCGGGTCAGGTCTATTCCAGCGGGATGGAATGGTTTATCGTAATGGGAATAATGGACGGATTTCTGGTAGCTGTTTTCTGGTATCTTATTGGCAGCAAACAGTGGAAATTGGGAAAGAAATATCATTACATAACTTTAGGAGAAATGTTAGGAGAGCGGTTTGGTTCCCCTTTTTTGAGAGGAGCTATTTCTATAATTTCTCTTTTCTGGCTTTTTCCATATCTTATGCTTCAGCAGATGGGAGGTGGTTATGCTCTTTCGGGTTTAACCGGAGGAGCAATTTCTTATCCGGTAGGCGCAGGTATTATAACTTTATTTATTCTCACCTATGTTGTCCTGGGTGGAATGCGCGGGGTCGCCTGGACCGATGTCTTTCAAGGTATTTTGATGATTGCGTGTATCTGGATTGCACTTGTGTTTATCGGCCGGGGTATTGGAGGCCCGGAAGTTGCCGCTACAAAAGTTTTAGCCGAAGCCAAATCGATATTTACGCTGGGTGATTCCTGGACACCGCAGATGATCTGGTCAGCTTCTGTGAGCGTGGCTCTCGGGGTGATTTGTTTTCCTCAAATTAACCAGAGGTTTTTTGTTGGCAAATCAGAAAAAATTCTGCAGCGCTCATTTATTATCTGGCCTTTGCTTTGCCTGTTGCTGTTTCTACCTCCCTTTCTCATTGGAGCCTGGGGAAGAGCGATTGTCCCGGGTCTTGCAAACCCGGACACAGTGCTCTCGGTTATGCTTGGGATGTACACTCCTTTTTGGTTTTCGGCACTGGTTATTTCAGGAGCCATGGCAGCAATGATGTCCTCGGCGGATTCCATGCTGCTTTCTGCGAGTAGTTATTTAACTCACGATATTTATAAGAAATTTCTTAATCCGAGGGCAAGTAACAAAAGGGAAAACTTCATGGGAAGATTAATCGTGGCGATTTTTGCTATTTTCAGTTATCTTGCATCGCTCCTGCAACCCGGAACGTTAGTAGAGATAGGTCTTATTGCTTTTGGCGGGTTTGCCCAGATTACGCCACTGCTGTTTCTTTCTCTTTACTGGAAGAAAACCACAACTTATGCGATTATAATATCACTTTTTGCATCAGAGAGCTTCTATATGATTAGTAAATTTGTTCCAGGTGTTCCCGATAAATACTTTGGTTTAGATTCATCCATAATCGGAGTAGCACTGGCAGCTTGTCTGACTATTATTATTTCTTCTTTTAGCACTCATTCGCGCACAGAAAGGTTAGAGCTTTTTACGCACGATACATAGAAGTATATATATGAAGGCAATCAGTGAAGCAGGGTAATTTTAAGTAATGGAAGCCTGAAGTAATTTTTTTAGAGTTAGGACAGGCGAGACGCCCGTCCTACTAAAAATAACATACACTGGAGGACAGGCGTCCTGCCTGTCATAGCATATATGGAACGCGAAAAACTTTTTGATGAGGTTAAAATATATGTTCAGGGAGGAAGAGGAGGGAACGGCTGCATGAGTTTCCGTAGAGAAAAAGGTGTTCCCCGGGGTGGTCCCGATGGAGGAGATGGTGGGGATGGGGGAAATGTAGTCATTAAAGTTTTTCAAGGTATTTCTACCCTTATTTATTATCATTACAAAAAACATTTTGTGGCACAGGATGGAAGGCATGGACAGGGCAAAGATAAAAAGGGAAAAAGAGGAGCAAGCATCACGCTCAAGGTTCCGCCAGGGACGTTAATAAAAGATGAGGCAGGAAATATTTTAAAAGATTTAAAAGAAAAAGAAAATTTTATAGTTATAGCGCGTGGAGGAAAAGGGGGCAGGGGAAACGCTAAATTCAAGACTTCAATCCACCAATCTCCCCGGGAAGTAGAGGAAGGTGAAGAGGGGGAGAAAAAATGGCTTAATTTAGAGCTAAAGCTTATAGCTGATGTGGGAATTATTGGTCTTCCCAATGCGGGAAAGTCTACCCTTATATCCAGAATATCAAATGCACGTCCTAAAATAGCTGCCTATCCTTTCACAACCTTAAGACCACATCTCGGGATAGTTAAAATGGATGATTTTAGCTCTTTTGTGGTTGCTGACCTTCCCGGATTAATTGAGAAAGCATCTGAAGGAAAGGGACTGGGGGATAGATTTTTGAGACATATAGAAAGAAGTAAAATTTTACTTCACCTTGTAAATGTGGGTGATGATTTTGTTAAAGATTCCCTAAAAGATTTTCAGATTGTAAATAAAGAACTTGAGCTATATAATCCTGACCTTTTAAAAAAACCTCAATTAGTTGTGGGTAATAAACTTGATCTTCCTGGAGCAAGGGTGAGGTTCAATAAGTTCAACAAAGAAATTAGCGAAAAATTCTCTGTAATGGGTATCTCTGCTAAAACAGGTGAAGGCATAGCACAGCTAATTTCCCGCTTATTTACTCTGATAAAGGAGGAGGAAGATAGAGAGAGTTGATTTACTTGGTAAGACTAAAAAACTGGTAATAAAGGTAGGGGGCAGCCTTCTGTTAAAGAGAGATGAGCCCGATATTTCTTTTATTGAAAAGCTTGTGGAATCAGTGGTTCAGCTTGTAGAAAAGGACAAAAAAGTAGTTATTGTATCATCAGGAGCAATTGCCATTGGTAGAGAAAAGTCAGGTTTAACCGCTAATTTTATTAGCTCGGGAGCCATCCCTTCTAAGCAGGCACTTGCCAGTATTGGGCAGATTCATCTCATGCAGCTTTATTTTAAATTTTTCAAAAAATATGATTTACCCGTAGGTCAGATTTTATTAAGTGCGGGTGACCTTTCCCAGCGCTCCACCTACATTAATGCTCGTAATACCATTCTTACTTTACTTAAAATGGGAGCTATTCCTGTGGTGAATGAAAATGATACTGTAGCAGTAGAGGAGATAAAGTTCGGAGACAACGATACTTTATCGGCATTGGTTGCCGGATTAATTGAGGCTGACTTTTTAATCATCCTTTCTGATATTCAAGGATTGTACACATCAGACCCTAAAAAGGACCCGGGGGCAAAACTTGTGTCCTTAATTAACAAAATAGATAAAAAGACAGAGAAAATGGCTTTAGGAACTTGTGTGGAGGGAAGGGTAGGGGGGATGCAGACAAAAATTGAAGCAGCCAGGATAGCAACTCGTTCTGGTATTCCCGTAGTTATTGGAGGGGGCGAGGATTTTTTAAAGGCTTTTTTCAGTGGCGAAAAGATAGGAACAGTTTTTCTACCCACTGAAAGCAAACTTCAGGCAAGAAAAAAATGGATTGCCTATGGCACAAGGACTAAAGGTATTGTTATAGTAGACGAAGGAGCAAAAAAAGCTCTACTCCAGGAAGGTAGCAGTCTTTTACCCGTAGGTATAAAAGAGGTAAGAGATAGATTTCAGTCTGGAGATGCTGTTAGTCTTTTAGATATAAAGGGAGAGGAGTTTGCCCGGGGGATTGTCTATTATTCATCCGATGAACTTAAAAAGATAAAGGGCTTGCACACAAATGAAATTGAAGCAAAGCTTGGTTATAAATACTACGATGAGGCAATCCACCGTGATAATCTGGTAATACTTTAAATTTTGCGCCAGTTCTTTTTAACTCCCACTCTAAGGTCAAGATAGACTCTACAATTAAAACGATTCTCTATTTCTTTTCTTGCCAGCAGACCAATTTTTTTAATCATGCTCCCTTTTTTACCCACAAGAATACCTCTCTGTGAGGAATGCTCTACATAGATGGTAGCGCTGATGTAAGTTAGATTCTCACTTCTTTCCTTAAACTCCTCCACGTTTACCATTGCCGAATAAGGGACCTCCTGACGGGTTAGTTCAAATATTTTTTCCCTGATGAGCTCTCCCGCTAAGATACGTTCTGCCTGGTCGGTGACAAGGTCTGAGGAGTAATATGGAGGATGGGACGGTAAAAAATGGATAATTTCACCCACAAGGATAGAAAGGTTGGTTCCTTTTTTTGCCGATATAGGAATTGATTTGCTGAAGGGAAAATATTTTTTATAGGTTTCAAGGAGAGATTCAACCTCAGATTTTTCCGCCTTATCTACCTTACTTATGGCTAAAATAACAGGTTTTTTTATTTTTTCCAGGTGGTCCATAATAAAATAATCCTCAGAGGAGGGTCTGCGATTATCAGCCATAAATACTACCACATCAACTCCTTCAAGTCCAAGCAGGGTTTCCTCTATTATTCGTCTATCCAAACGGCTGGGAGCTTTTTCTATTTGAGTTAACCCGGGTGTATCTATGAACACTATCTGGGCTTCTTCAAAAGTAACCACTCCTTTTATGATATTGCGAGTAGTCTGAGGACGAGGAGAGATTATGGCTATTTTTTCGCCCACTAATTTATTCAAAAGGGTGGATTTGCCAACATTTGGTTTGCCAGTTAAGGTTACAAATCCTGCTTTAAATTCCTCTTTTTTTGGCATTAGAAATTTCCGTTTTTTGACGAGACATCTTTAAAAGATGCCTCGTCTTGGTGTTTTATTTAAGTATTTGGCACAATTTCATGGTTGTATTCTACAAGAACCGCTTTTTGGATTGTTTCTCGCAATTCCTTGTTTAAAGGATAAGCTGTATCAATAAAGTCACCATTGGGCAGCTTTCGGGAAGGCATTGCCACAAAGGGACCATCCTTTCCCTGAATAATTTTCAAGCCGTGAATTCTAAACTCATTGTCAAAAGTTAATGTTACCCAGGCTTTAAACCTCTCCTTCCCTTCAACTTTTCTTACTTTTACTTCTGAGATTCTCAACCTAATCCTCCTTGCTGAACTTTTTCTTCAGTGGGTTGAGCTAAATACACTTTTCCGCTGACCTGCATCCAGGTAGCCATTATTTGAGCATTTTTCGCATCCTCTACCAATCCAAAAACTGTGGAACCGCTCCCCGACATCAAAACACCTTTTGCGCCCCTTTTGTTAAATTTTTCCTTAATCTCTTTTATTAAGGGAAACTCTTCTATTACCACCTCCTCTAATTTATTGTAAAGTAAATCTTTCATTCCCAGGAGCCCGTTTGATTTTATTCTTCTCTTCAAATCATTGATGTTCAATTTACCATCCAATTTATTGTCTGTCAATCTCCCGCTGATACGTGAATATACCCAGGAAGTAGAGATGGGGATATCTGGATACACGAGAACAATCCAGCCTTTTTTAATGGGTGGAAGAGGATGGACCTCGTCTCCCTTTCCTTTCAAGAGCGCTGTTCCCTTCAGGAGGCAGAAGGGGACATCCATCCCTAATCTGGAGGAGTAATTTATAAGGTCAGATAAAGGTATGCCAGTTGCAAAAAGAATGTTAAGTCCTAAAAGAGTGGTTGCAGCATCACTGCTCCCTCCTCCCAATCCTGCTCCTACAGGGATTTCTTTTTTAACTGTTATCTTTACCCCCGGGGTAAGACCTGTTAAGCTAAAAAAAAGCTTAGCTGCTTTGTATACCAGATTATCTTCCCTGCAAGTTAAAGAGGGACAGTCGCAGATAACCTTGATTCCCTGTTTAATCTTCTCAAAATAGAGGATATCGTAGACACTTACCGATTGGACAATAGATTCAATCTCATGATAGTTATCTTTAAGTTTACCTAAAACATCAAGATAAAGGTTAATTTTTGCCGGTGCTCTTAAAGTTAAACTTTTCATCTGTACCTAACTTTCTATCTCACAACTAATCTTAGTCGCACTCGCTGTATCCGCAGGACCTGCATACGAGACATCCTCCCTCGTGCTCAATACTGCTGGAGCCACACTCAGGACAGGCTCCCATTATTTTTTCCTCTTGTGGTTCAAGAACAGCTCCTTTCTTTTTTCTGGTTACCTCTGGTTTGGGGGGAGTTTGTTTTTCCTGAGAAGTTACAGAGGGAACACCTCTTCCAGCTCTCTCTTCCATATACATCTCAATAGCCTTACCCACCGCATCGGCACAGGAGGTGATTTTATTTTTACCCAGCCCCCAGGGCCTATCACAACTTATACCCTTTAGCTGCTTCACAATTAAAGACCAGGGAATGCCGGAACGAAGGGCAAGAGAGGCAAGTCTACCTATTGCCTCAGTCTGAGAAGCCGCACATCCTCCCGATTTACCGAGTTGTGCAAAAACTTCAAAGGGGTCTCCCTTCTCATTTTCATTTATGGTTACATAAAGGTCCCCACATCCTGTTTTTACCTCCCTGGTCATCCCACGCGTTATTTTTGGTCGGGGGCGAGGAGTTATTACAACCTTTTCTTCTTGCACTCTTCCCCCTCTTAAGACCTGTTCTTCTCTACTTTTATCCCGGTAAACTGTTATTCCTTTGCAACCCAATTTATAGGCTAAAACAAAGGCATCTTTTATGTTAGCTTTTGTAGCGCTATTGGGTAGATTTATAGTTTTAGAAACTGCATTGTCGATGTATTTTTGAAAAGCTGCCTGCATCCTGATATGGTCCTGGTAGGGGATATCAAGGGCGGTTACAAAAACTTTTTTTGCCTCCTCAGGTACTTCGGGTATTTCCTGGCAACTACCATTGTTTTCAGCTATTTTTTTCATGAGCTCTTCAGAGTAAAAACCTTTTTCCTTAGCAATTTTCTCAAAATCATCATTAGCATAGAGAAGTTTCTCCCCTTCCAGGACTTCTTTGCAATAGACAAGGCTAAATACGGGCTCTATGCCTGAGGAACAATCGGCAATCATAGAGATGCTTCCCGTGGGTGCAATGGTAGTGGTAGTTGCGTTTCTAACTTTAAGATTTTTCTTATCCCACGGACTTCCCTTAAAGTTAGGAAACACACCTTTTTCTCCGGCAAGCTTTTCTGATGCTTTTTTAGATTCATCCTGAATGAATGCCATTACTTTTTCTGCTAAGGTCAAAGCTTTTTTTGAATTATAGGGGATGTTAAGTTTTATTAATAAATCAGCAAATCCCATCACTCCAAGGCCAACCTTTCTATTAGCTTTTGTATTTTTTTCAATCTGGGGCAGGGGGTATTTGTTTGCATCAATAACATTGTCCAGGAAATGAATACCAATGTGAACCACTTTTTTTAGTTCATTCCAGTTTATCTTTCCATCTTGCACAAATTTGGCAAGATTGATGCTTGCCAAGACACAACTTTCGTATGGGAGCAGAGGCTGCTCGCCGCATGGGTTCGTGCTCTCAATTTTGCCCACATGAGGAGTAGGGTTAAACTCATTTATCCTGTCAAGGAAAATAATTCCCGGCTCACCGTTTTTCCACGCCATCTCGGCTACTTTATCAAGAACATCGGATGCACTTAGTTTTCCCGCAACTTCACCCGTTCTTGGGTCAATAAGCTCATAATCCTCTCCTTTTTGGGCAGCCTCCATAAAAGCATCACTTACTGCAACCGAGATATTAAAATTTTTAAGCTCACCTTCTTTTTCCTTGCACATTATAAATTCCATAATATCAGGATGATTTACATTTAAAATCCCCATGTTGGCTCCCCGCCTTCTTCCTCCCTGCTTTATTGCTTCTGTAGAGGCATCAAAAACTTTCATAAAAGAAACAGGGCCACTTGCTACACCTGAGGTTGTGCCCACGGGAGAGCCCTTTGGCCTTATCCTGCTGAAAGAAAACCCCGTCCCGCCGCCACTTTTGTGAATGGTAGCGGTGTGTTTTATTGCTTCATAAATTGATTCAATCGCATCATCCACCGAGAGAACGAAGCAGGCAGAAAGTTGTTGAAGATTGGTCCCTGCATTCATAAGGGTAGGGGAGTTGGGCAAAAATTGCAGAGTTGCCATTATATTATGAAAATTATCCTCAGTTTCTTTTATCTTCTTTTCATCCTTTCCAAATTTCTTATCAACCAGGGCAATATTCCGGGCAACTCTTTTGAACATCTGTTCCGGGGTTTCCACAATGTTCCCATCTGTATCTTTTTGTAGGTATCTTTTCTCCAGAACTTTTAAAGCATTTTCCGATAAACTTATCTTGCTTATAGAGTTTTTGGACATTATTCTGCTCTTTTGTTATTTTGTTTTTATCTAAAGGGTTTGCAAAATCATCCCCGCCACTTTTTTCCCCGAGAGCATCATTCCACCAAACACAGGTCCCATCCTGGGTGCTCCAAATACAGCATTGGCAGACATTCCACTAACATAAAGTCCGGGAAAAACTTCCTTAGTGCATTCAATAATTGCTTCTTCTCCTTTCTCAGCCCACATAGGTCCTTCGCCCATTATTTTTCCCGTAGATGTGTTTAATTTAATATTTCCTCTTTTCTCAAGTTTTGCAACTACTTCGCATCCATGACCCGTAGCATCTATAGCTGCATCACAGCTAACAGCTATGGGGTCAACATGTAAATTAGCCATCCTCACCGACTCCCAGTTGATAACAAGTCCCTTAACTTCACTATTCTTTACCATAACATCCTCTACTCCCATAAGGTTAAATATTTTAACTCCAGCTCTTAAGGCTTTAAGAGTTAAACATGAGATAGCCTCCAGAGAATCTGCCACATAGTAACCAGGTTGATAGGGGAAGTATCTAATTTCCATCTCGTCAAGAATTTTGCGGGCAGGTTCCTGAACAACGATTTTGTTAAACATTATCCCTCCCCCGGGCATTCCTCCGCCTACTCTAAGGTTTTTTTCAAAGATGACCACCTTAATTTTTTCTTTTGCCAGGTAGTAGCCAGCAGTTAAACCAGCTGGTCCTGCACCTGCGATAGATACCTGGTGTCTCAGGTTATTCTTAAAATCATTAAAGAAACTTTCCACAATTGCCTCAGAAATTACCACATCATCAAGCGTCATATTTTCTCTCCATTTATTTTTTCTGGTTATTCTCGTCCAACTTTCTCAATCCATCCACCCCCAAGTAGCGTATCTTTCTCATAAAAAACAGCAGCCTGTCCTGGTGTGATTGCCCACTGGGGGTGCAGAAAGTCAACTCTACATTTTTTCTCATTGAGGGGATATATAGTAGCAAGAGATTCTGGATGCTGATACCTTATTTTTACCCGGGCAAAAATAGCCTCCTGTGGCTCAGGAATGCTTACCCAGTTAACCTTTGCTATCTGCATAGTCTTTGCATATCCATCTTCTCTTTCACCCACCACTACAGTATTTTCCTCTTTGTTGATTTCTATCACATAAAAAGGTTTTTTTCTTCCACCGCCGATTCCCTTTCTTTGTCCAACAGTAAAAAGATGAATTCCCGCATGCTCGCCCAGTTCCCTGCCGTTTTTGTCCTTGATTAAACCGGGTTTGAAAAAAGAATCAAGTGCCCTTTTTTTTAGAAATTCATTATAATTTTTTTGGGGAATAAAGCAAATCTCTTGGCTTTCTTTTTTATTATATACAGGAAGTTCAGCACAAGCTGCTATCTGGCGAACCTCCCGTTTGGTGAGATTGAACAGAGGGAAAATTATGTGGGATAGCTGTATCTGGGATAAGGAAAAGAGAAAATAGGATTGGTCCTTTTTAGCATCCTCACCTTTTTTTAGACTATATCTTTGAGTGGACAGATTTTGTTCTACTTTTGCGTAGTGCCCGGTGGCGATAAAGGGAGCATCAATTTTTTTTGCTTTATCCAGCAGAGCCCCGAATTTAATTTTTTCATTGCAAATAATACAGGGATTAGGTGTTCTGGCATTACTGTATTCCTGGCAAAAGTACTCCACTACTTCTTTCTCAAACTCTTCAACAAGGTTAAGGGTGTAAAGTGGGATGGAGAGTTTCTGGGCTACTTTCCTGGCATCCTCAAAATCGTTTAAACTACAGCATTTTCCGCCTCCATCCCAGAGCTTCATGCTTATACCAATAACTTCAAAGCCCCCTTCTTTTAGAAGGTAAGCACCTGTTGAGCTATCTACACCTCCACTCATCGCTACAAGCACTCTTTTCCTGTTCAAAGAACATCACCTCAATTTTGGCAAGGGGGGTTAAAAAATAATTTCTATAGCGCGGTAGGGACAGGCCTGCACACAGACTCCGCAGGCTATACATTTTTCGTCACTGAACAAGACTGTTCTTTCTTTTCTGTCTATTTCAAAAGCATTTACCGGACAAAGAGGGACGCATGCTGTGCAGTGATTACATCTTTCAGGGTTCCATTTAATCTCCTGGATAAGGGGCTGTAGTTCTACTCCAACCCTCGTAAGGTAATTTATACCTTTATCTATAGCATTTTTTTTTCCACTTATCTCTACGTCTAACCTTCCTCCTTCATCAGGAGTGATTTTCGCTTTTATGATGCTAACCACTAAATCATAGTCTTTAACTAACCTGGAGATAACTGGTTCATTGACAATATGGCGGGGATAACTAAGGGAAAGCTTCTTTTTCATAATTTTCCTCCTGTAAGTGTGGGGAGTTTAGATATGAAATATGAACTCATGCTCTACCGTGCTGGAGAATTTTTTTGCCCATTCGCAAAGGTCCTTGAGCGTGGTGCCCTCTAAAACCTCCTTTATTTTTTCATCCAGTTTTTTCCAGAGAAGACGAGCAACACAACCATCCATCCGTTTACATTGGTCCTCTTCTGCCATTTCATCAACACAAAAGACGGGTTTGATTGATTCCTCTAAGGCGTGAGTAATGTCAATTATTCTGATGTGTTCGGGTCTTTTGGCTAAAAGGAATCCACCTCCCGGTCCTCGGACGCTGCGCACCAATTTTGCCTTGTGAAGGTGGTTTAAGATTTGTTCAAGGTAAGAAAGAGGTATTTCCTGGCGTTGGGCGATTGTCTTTACTGAAACAGGATAAGAGCCATAATTTTTTGCCAGCTCAAACATAGCTCTTACCCCATATCTTGTCTTGGTTGAAATTTTCATATCATTTTTCCTTGCCAGATTTTTTATACCATAAAGCTTATAAAAATAATCAACTTTGTCAAGATTTGAAAAGTTCGGTTGAGATGTATCTTTCAGCTCTGTCAGGAAGAATAACTACAATCATTTTTTCTTTGAACTTTGCTCTTCCAGCTAACTTCAGGGCAGCGCACAGTGCCGTTCCACTTGATACTCCCGTCAGGATTCCCTCTGTTTTTGCCAGTTTGCGAGCTGTATTTACAGATTCTAAGTAACTTACCTTCATTATTTCATCTATCAAATTCAAATCAAGTACCTGGGGGATAAATCCTGCTCCCAATCCCTGAATTTTGTGGGGTCCGGGCTCATCTCCAGAGAGAATGGCAGATTCAGCTGGTTCTACCGCAACCACCAAGAGTGATGGTTTTCTTTCCTTGATATACTGGGCAATCCCGGTGATGGTTCCTCCTGTACCTACACCGGCAACCACCACGTCCACTTTTCCCTCAGTATCATCCCATATCTCTTTGCCCGTGGTTCTTCTGTGAACCGCGGGATTAGCTGGATTGCGAAACTGTTGCGGGACAAACACTTCAGGATTTTGCATAGCCATTTCTTCAGCTTTTTTGACTGCTCCCCGCATACCCTCCTCGGCAGGCGTCAAAACTAAATTAGCTCCGAAGGCTTCAAACATAACCTTTTTTTCCTCACTCATATCCTCAGGCATAACTAAAATGCACTGGTAACCTCTTACCGCACAAACGAAGGCAAGAGCAATTCCTGTGTTTCCGCTGGTGGGCTCAACTATAATTGAGCTACCCGGATGGATAAGACCCCCTTTTTCTGCCGCTTCTATCATAGCGACGCCAATTCTATCCTTTACACTCCCGCAGGGGTTAAAGAACTCAAGCTTGGCTAAAATCTCGGCATTTAATCCCTCTGTTATGCGGCGAAGTCGGACAAGGGGAGTTCTACCAATAGTTTGAGTAATATCATCATAGATTTTGGCCATTTCCTGCTCCATTTAAATTTTTAATAATGAGAGTTTAGACCTAAATTAATGCTTCATTGTAGGATAGATTATTTATTTTGTCAAATAAAATAGTTGACAAAAAAATTATATTAATATAATAAGTAGAAATTTTACTTGACAAAAATAATATAGTATGTATAATATAAAACAAAAATAAATTATAGTTTTAATAATGTTTTTGCGCTAACAATTATGTTAACTTTAAAAAAATCGCATTTAGACAGTATTATAGAACATTGCAAGAAAGAGCATCCATTTGAAGCTTGCGGGCTTCTGGTAGGAAACAATACAGAGGTGGAAGAGGTTTTTGCTATGAGTAATGTTAAAAAATCTAAAACAGAGTATCTTGTAGAGCCAAAAGAACAGTTTAAAGTCTTTGAAAAAATGCGGATGGAGAAAAAAGAACTTCTGTTAGGAATTTATCACTCTCATCCGGTAACCGGTGCTTATCCTTCATCAAGGGACAAAAGTATGGCTTTTTACCCGCAGGCAAGTTATGTTATAGTTTCCCTGCAGAACTTTTCCCGACCCGAGGTCAGCTCTTTCAAAATCAAAGAGGGAAAAATACTTAAGGAAAAGATAAACATTGT
>JACUUP010000270.1 GCA_014859225.1 Candidatus Aerophobota bacterium | reverse complement strand
ACGCACCCTAAAGGGTGCGGCTACCCGCTCTGCTCTTTGCAGTCAACAACATGGAACGTCCTTCACTGGTATAATATAGATAACTAGATCTAAGTTTAAAGAAACAGATTTTCTTCGTTCTTTGAAAGTCCTTTGCCCCAGATTAAGGAGTTGCTTTTTTTACTTGAGCAGAGTATCATTCTCTTATGCACTGAGGGAACGGAGCTAACTTAATTCACTCAGGAGTTTAAAGACTGCCTGTCTATTCAGATTGCCAGTTCCTAAGTGCGAGAGAACCTATTAAGGAAATTGTGTGTGCACCCTGAGTGCAGCCACTCATTAATAAGGGAGTATGGTCTTCTCAAAGAGAATGGACTCGCACAAATAAAAGTATCTGTTCCCTAAAAGGCAAATAACCTTTCAAGGAGGTAGCTATGCAAGGAAAAAGGCACATTGGTCTTGATCTGGGTGTAAAGAGCAAATCTAAAGTCTACATCGTAGATCAAGCAGGAGAAAAAGTAAGACCTGGATTCTACATTCAGACTAATCCTCAGGGACTAGAGTACATGATGAAACAGGCTCTCAAAGGAACATCCAATGAAGCCAGCTTAGACCTAATTATGGAGCCAACTAACGTAGCTTGGTTTAAAGTAGCTGTTTATATTAGAAGAGAGTATCCCCAGGTAAAGATTTATCGAGTCAAGTCTGAAAAGGTTCAGGACTTGAGGAAATTTTACCGAAAGCATACCAAGACCGACTCTTTAGACGCCAGTACCTTGGCTAAAATGCCGGTAGTGGATTTCGATTCCTTAGAGGAGGTGTACATTCGCCCCAAGGATATACTTGCCCTGAACACCAGATGTAAACAAAGAGCAAGGTTAGTAGAAGAAGCTACTGCTAAAAGAAACTCCATAAGTGATCAGATAGAACTTGGTTTTCCTCATCTTGTAGATTGCTTTTCTTCTAAGTTCACTACTCCTTTTATCCGCTTCTGCGAGAAATACGCCAATCCCTTTAAAGTAAGGCGCTTAGGGAAAGAAAAGCTCTTAAAGATTCTCATTAAACTCGGATTTCGCCAAGATGTCTCCACCTTAGCAGAAAATATCTACCAGAGGACCGAGGAAGCCTGTATTCTCCTTGGTGATGAAGATAGCATCATAGATTATGATGATTTTCAGGATCGCATCCGCTCTGAGTTTAGAATCTTCAAAGCCTTACAAAAAGAGATAGATAAAGTAACCAAGAAGCTAGAGGATCTCTATGAAAAGTGTTTTCCCGAGAAAAGACTTAACAGTATTCCTGGTATAGCTGATGTTCTGGGGGCAGTTATTGCCTCAACTATTGGGAATGCTGATAGATTTTCCTCTGCCAGGTCACTAGTAGGTTATATGGGCTACTATCCTAAAGAAGATAGCTCCGGTCTTTCTTCAAAAAAAGGGCTGCGTATGACCAAAGCTGGGCCAAATATAGCCAAGGGATCCTTGTATCTAGCATCTAATGTAGGTCGTCTTATTGATCCTCAGTTGGGCAAGATCTATTATGAACAGATGGTAGTGCGTGGAAATCCTCATACTAAAGCGGTTTGTCGAGTAGTAACAAGTTTGATTCCCAGAATACTTAGAGTAATGAAGGAGGATCGAGACTACGTAATCTGCGATCTAGAAGGAAATCCTATCTCTAAAGAAAAGGCAAGAAAAATAGTCAAAGAACAGTTCTTTGTACCTGAGGAGGTACGTCAAAGACTTTCTAATAGGAAGCGAATGCCTCTAAACAAAAGGGGAAGAACCAAACCCCAATATGTAAGAGGCAGCAAAGCTCCTCAGATTAGAGTCGATTCTTCCCACGGAATTGTCTTCAGCTTGAACTGAATACAGTTTAACTAATCTCCAGGATTTGTCAAACATGATCTTTCTAATGCCTATAGATAAAGAGATACAACAGATTTTACCGGAAAAGTATAACCTAGTATACTTTTCTTTTAAGATCTAAAGTTTTTTGCTTTTTGCTCACTAATTTCACGAAGATCTATGCTTCATAAGCTCTATACCAATATTTTAATCTGAGAGCAAGGGGACTTGACAAACTTAGGAAATCTGAATACTTACAAAAAAACAGAAGGTCAAGGTAGAGATCTTCTTCAGGAAAAGGAAAAATGTGCCTACCGAGGTTATCAACGGATGAACCCATTCTTCCAAATAGAGAGAATGGGTTTTTCTTTTTAATTAAAGAGATAATCTTACAAAAGGTAGTTTTGTAGCTTTTTATAGGGGCAAAGTGAAGTGATAAGGAGGTGATTTGAATGGCTTTGTACGTAATGTTAACCACGTTAACCAGTGAGGGAAGAAAGACTCTCAAGGAAAGGCCTGAGAGGATAAAAGAGGTTAATCAAGAAGTGGAGAAAATGGGGGTTAAAATACTCCAGCAATATGCTGTCTTGGGTCCCTACGACTTTGTCAATATTCTTGATGCTCCCAACAATGAAGTTATCTCCAAAGTGGCAGTTGAATTAGG
>JACUUP010000194.1 GCA_014859225.1 Candidatus Aerophobota bacterium | reverse complement strand
TCACTCCTTTTTATAATTGTCTATCATTAGAACAAAAGTTAATATCAGCTTTTAAAAAAATAGGATTTTTGAGGATGAAAAAAATTTCCTGCAAAAGTTGGCAGGTCAAATCATTTAAAGATGTAACCGAACGTGTCCTGATTGAGAAGTGTAGCTTAATATGATTTTAGTGAAAAAGGCTTTGCAAAGAATGGGGGTCCTGAAGTAATGGAAAATAAATCACAAAAAGAACAAAAGAATAAAAGGATTATAATAGAAGCGAGAGGCCTGAAAAAACATTTTGGTGGTATCAGGGCTGTAGATGATGTTAGCTTTAAATTATATGAAAGTGAAATTTTAGGGATTGTTGGCGATAACGGTGCAGGGAAATCAACTCTTATAAAGTTGATTACAGGGGCTTACAAGAGTGATGGAGGAGAGGTATTTTTAAACGGAAACAGGCTTGAAATACAGAACACACTACAGCTGAGAAAACTGGGAATTGAAACAGTTTACCAGAATCAAGGATTAGTAGAAAATATGAATGCGCCCTCCAACCTTTTTCTTGGGAAAGAGAAAGTTAAACCGGGACTGTTAGGTCGGGTATTTAAATGGCTGGACAAGAAATTTATGAAAGATGAAACGAATGAGCTTTTAAAAAAACTCAATATAGAGCTGAAGAACTTTGCTCTTCCTGTAAAACAGCTCTCAGGGGGACAACAGCAGTCAGTTACTATAGCAAGAGCGACTTATTGGAAGGGAAAGATAACCATTTTAGACGAACCGGCTAATAATTTAGGGGTGGAGGAACAGGAAAAAGTTCTGAATTTGGTCAGAAATCTTCGCGAGAATCATAATATTTCCTTTATTATGATTACTCATAATTTAGAACACGTCTTTGGAATTGCTGATAGAATACTGGTAATGAGAAACGGCAAGATTGTGGGAGATAAGAATGTGAAAGAGACTACCCGCAATGAAATAGTTTCTCTTATAACCGGTGCGTTTGTATAAAAAAACGGAACGAAAGGGTTGTTTAGTTAAATGCAAAAAAAAGAAGTAGAAACCTTTTCTTTTAACCTGAATAGGTTAAGCTGGAGTTATTTAAGTGAAAACTATCCTAATTTTGGAACATCAATGGCGACTTTTCTAATAATGCTTGGATTTGTTATAATTTTCGGCTCGCTTGCTCCGGCATTTTTTACCATAGTGACCTTCTTCAATATCCTTATCAGGACTTCAATATACATAATATTGAGTGTTGGAATGACTTTAGTTTTGACAAGTTCCGGTATAGACATCTCAATCGGCTCCCAGATTGGTTTAATAGGTGTAAGTCTGGGATGGGCCATGAGGGCTAACTATCCTGTCTGGCTCAGCCTTTTATTGGCTATACTGGTGGGTGCTATTTGTGGTAGTTTCAATGGTTTTCTTGTTAGCAAAGTACAGGTCCCTCCAATTGTAACTACCTTAGGAACAATGACTCTTTATCGAGGGATTACCTATCTATTAGCTGCCAAAGAGCTATTTACGGGATTTCCCGCCACCTTTCGCTGGTTCGGTCAGGGTGACCTATGGGGTCTTCCCGTCCCAGCCATTATAAGCGCGATTGTGGCTGTAGGGGGATATTTGTTCTTATATTCCACAAAGTGGGGGCAACACATAACAGCCGTTGGAGGTAATGAAGAGAGTGCCCGTTTAACGGGGATAAAAACTGCTCATATTAAATTTATGGTTTATTTAATCATGGGCATTTTAACGGCATTAGCTACCATAGTTCTTCTATCACGAACTGGTGCTGGTCAAGCTGCAATAGGAGAGGGTATGGAATTAATTACTCTCACAGCAGTGGTGCTCGGAGGAACTGCTCTTTTTGGCGGAAAAGGGCTTATTTTAGGTTCGGTTATGGGGTCTCTAATTTTGAGCATGTTAGGCACGGGTTTGCTCCTGTCTCGGGTACATTATTTCTGGCAGCTGGTGGCAACAGGTGCTCTGTTCATAATCGTAGTTACAGTTCGGTCCATCCAAGAGAAAGGGGAAGTATAGAAAAAGTGAAAAATAAAGGTTAAATAGCAACAGGTAATTTTAAAATAAAAGAGCCAAAACAAATAACAAACAAAAAAGGGTTGGTGAGTATATGCAAATCGTTAGTTTACAACCAGTTATAGAAAAATGGAACGAATTGAGTGATGAATATGTTAATTTGTATCCCCTCGTGACTTCTTTGTTACTTATGATTGCATTAATTGTGATTTTCTATGTGATAAATCCACGTTTTTTGTCGGCACGTAATATAAGAATAATTCTTGCGCAGAGTGCAACATATTTAATTCTTGCGGTGGGTATGACTTTGGTAATCACCAGTTCAGGGATAGATATTTCCATTGGTTCTATGGTGGCATTGATTGCCATCGTTACTGGATTTGTGCTGGTGAAATATAGCTTACCTATTTGGTTAGGTATTCTGGTTCTTTTAGGAATGGGACTTTTGTGTGGACTATTTAACGCGGTCTTTATCTCAGCATTTAAAATTCCAGCAATA
>JACUUP010000193.1 GCA_014859225.1 Candidatus Aerophobota bacterium | reverse complement strand
TTAAAATCAGGGGCTGAGCAGATTGCTTAGCCCCTGAAAAAGGAAAAAAGTAATCATGTGGATGAGCAAGGTAAGCAGTTTCTTCTCTTTGTTCAAGCGGAGATATAACTGGCTTTTGTTCCTTATTCCGGCGGTTGCCGCCCTCATCAGTATCGTCATCTTTCCCCTCATTTTTTCTCTCAGTCTTAGTTTCCACGACTGGAATCTGATTAGACAGAGGGAATGGACGTGGGCAGGGATTGAGAACTACAGGACAATTCTTTTCGTGGACCCGTATTTCCGTTCCACTCTTAAAGTTGCCCTTCTCTATTTAGCTGGCACTGTTCCTCTCCAGCTCGGGTTAGGTCTTGTCGTTGCGCTTGTACTTTATCAGATTGCCAAAAAGACCATTCAATTTTTGCGGACAGTGTTAGTTATTCCTGTTACCATGACCCCGGTCCTTGTTGGAATGATCTGGAGGCTTATGTACAATCCAGATCTTGGTTATCTCAATTACTTTCTGAGCTGGTTTGGTTTTTCCCCTATTAGCTGGACCGGTATGCCACAAACAGCGCTTCTTTCAGTGATGATGGCTGACATCTGGGAATGGACTCCTTTTGCCGCATTGATACTGCTTGCTGGACTTCAATCATTACCTCAAGAACCGTTTGAGGCAGCTCTGGTTGATGGAGCGTCATCCTGGCAAACATTCCGGTACGTTACCCTACCTCTTTTGAGTCCAGCGATGCTGGTGGTGCTTCTTATTAGGATGATAGATTCTTTCAAGACCTTTGATCTAATCTTCGTTCTGACAGGAGGGGGACCGGGATTGCACACTGAAACATTGAATTACTATACTTACCGTTATGGCTTCAAATTCTTTCATTTAGGATATGCTTCAGCTTTGTCCTGGATATTAGTTATGGTTGTAACTGCAATATCCATAATTTTAATCAGAATCCTCCAGTCCAGAGGAATATACGCGGAGGGAGGGTAGTGAACGAGATTGTGAGCGCAAAGATAAAGAAGATAATATTACTGGTGATAACGGCAGTCGTGGGTACTGTTATTCTTTTTCCGCCAGTAGTTTTATTTTTAACTTCCATCAAGACCGACTTGGATGCTCTCACTTTCCCTCCCAAATGGATATTTCAGCCCACTTTACAAAATTATGCAACGGTTCTTAGATTCTCTCCTTTTACAAAATATCTATTAAATAGCCTCATAGTTGTCTCTTTAAACACGGGAGTGGTTCTGGTTCTGGGTTCTCTCGCTGCTTACAGTTTAGCGCGATTTAGATTTAAGGGAGCAGACAGTCTTGCCTTCTGGATGCTCTCTGTAAGAATGATGCCCCCTGTGGCTGCCATAATCCCTATTTTCATCATTATGAGAAATCTACGCTTACTGGATACTCCCTGGAGTTTAGTGATAATATACCTTACTTTTAATCTGCCCTTTGCAGTCTGGCTAATGAAAGGTTTTTTCCAGGAAATTCCTCGTGAAATCGAAGAGAGTGCTCTGATAGATGGATGCTCCACTCTGAGGGCTTTTCGAACCATAGCTTTGCCTCTGGTGGCACCAGGACTGGCAGCAACAGGAATTCTCACCTTTATTTTTTCCTGGAATGAATTTTTATTTGCCTTAATTCTTACTGGGACCAAAGCGCCAACTTTGCCTATGGGTATTATCGGTTATATGAAGGAAACCGGAATTGATTGGGGGTATATGACTGCCGGAGGAGCACTTGCCCTAATTCCTGTGTTGGTATTTGCAGTATTAGCTCAAAAACATCTGGTGAAAGGTCTCACTATGGGAGCTTTAAAATAAAGTAGTCACGGGGGGTAATTATAAATGAAATTAAATGGAAAAACGGCGGTAGTTACGGGTAGCGCTGCAGGGATAGGAAAGGCGATTGCGCAGTTATTTACCCGAAATATGGCACTTGATTTTGCTCCAGTCAACATTCGGGTGAGATGAAAAAATTGGTGTGAAGCAAATGCATTTCCAAAAAAACGAGGTCTATACTGTAAAATCGGTAGAAAAGGCGCTTGAGGTCTTGAAGTCTTTTTCTTTAAGCTCTCCCATTCTTTCTTTGACAGAGATTTCCAAAATCACAAACCTGAACAAAGCTACCGCTCTTAGAATTGTCCGAACCCTGAAAAAACATAATTTTTTAGAATCTTTATCCAGAGATGGCAGATATACCATAGGGGTGGAGGTATACAAATTAGGTAATGTTTTCTTTTATAATCTTGATATTGAGAAGAAAGCGCACCCTTATTTAACCAAATTAGCCAACGAAATCAAAAAAACTATCCATCTTTGCATTCTGGATGGGGATAAAGCACTTTATCTTGACAAGATAGAATCAGATGAGCAGGCAGTGCGCATTATGATTTCCAAAAAAGGAAGTTATGCACCTTTGCACTGCACAGGAGTGGGAAAAATTTTGTTAGCATATCAAACTGATGAGAAAAAAAAGGCTATTCTAAATAGCCTCAGGTTAGAAAGATTCACTAAAAATACGATAACTAATATAGATGCACTTAGTAAAGA
>JACUUP010000192.1 GCA_014859225.1 Candidatus Aerophobota bacterium | reverse complement strand
TATTTTATTCCCATAATAAGGGGAGCAAAGACAAGGGATACGACCGCCATTAATTTAATGAGAATATTCATTGAAGGGCCTGTTGTATCCTTAAGTGGGTCACCTACAGTATCCCCTACAACTGCTGCCTTGTGGGCATCTGAACCTTTTCCTCCCAAATTTCCTTCTTCTATCCACTTTTTAGCGTTATCCCAGGAGGCACCACTATTAGCCATCATAATTCCTAAAAGAACTCCGCAAGCCGTAGCCCCGGCTAAAAATCCTCCCAGAGTTTCAGCTCCCAGGAAAAACCCAACTCCTAAAGGAACACCCACAGCGGCCACTCCTGGAATAATCATCTCCCGAAGGGCTCCTCTTGTTACAATATCCACACATCTTGCAGAATCAGCCTCCGCCTCACCCTCCATAAGTCCTTTAATCTCTCTAAACTGCCTTCTTATCTCCTCCACCATACTACCAGCAATTTTTCCAACTGCTCCCAAAGTTAAAAAGGCTATAACAAAGGGCATAGACGCACCAATTAAAAGACCTATCACCGTGGATGAACGGGTAAGGTCTATTGCAGTTAATCCAGTGGTTTTTTGATAGGCAGAGAAAAGAGCAAGCGCAGTTAAAGCAGCAGAACCAATGGCAAAACCTTTCCCAATAGCAGCAGTGGTATTACCAAGCGCATCTAATCTGTCAGTAATTTTTCTTATATTCCCCCCGGCTCCGGACATCTCAGCAATCCCTCCCGCATTATCAGCAATAGGACCGTAAGAGTCGGTTGACATAACTATCCCAATGGTGGAAAGCATGCCCACTGCAGCGATGGCAATCCCGTAAAGTCCGCTGAAGTGATAGGCAAGATAAATAGCTATACAAATAGTTATTATGGGCAAAATTGTGCTGGCAAAACCCACAGAAAGCCCGCTTATTATATTAGGAGCTGCTCCGAACTGGCTACTTTTTGCAATTTTTTTAATGGGAGGACCTGAGGTAAAGTACTCACTTTCAAGACCAATTAAAACCCCGGCCACAAGACCGCAAAGTATTGCCCAGAACTCATTTATTCTCCCAAGAACCCCTCTGGTGATAAAAAATGCTCCAATAACAAATAAGATAGCACTTATATAAGTTGAGTATCTTAGAGCTGATTGAGGAGAAATCTTTTTAAGTATACCTATTGATAAAACGCCAATTACAGAAGAGATAAGACCTGCTACAATAAGAAGTATTGGAACAGACATCCATTTCAAAGGCTGAGCCAAAGTTGCTCCAATGGCTAAGGTGGCAACCACTGACCCAACATAGGATTCAAAAAGATCTGCCCCCATACCTGCAGTATCTCCCACATTGTCGCCAACATTATCAGCTATCACTCCCGGATTACGAGGGTCATCCTCAGGAATCCCCGCTTCGACTTTTCCCACAAGGTCAGCTCCAATATCTGCACTTTTTGTGTAAATACCTCCACCTACACGGGCAAATAGGGCTATGGAACTTGCCCCCATGGCAAATCCACTTATTATAATAGGATTTTTAGTAAAATAGTAAAATATTCCCAGCCCAACCACTCCTAAGCTGGCAACAGAGATTCCCATCACTGAGCCTCCCCTGAAAGCTATACTCAAAGCCCGGGGAGTTCCTCCATCAATTGCTCCCTGGCAGGCTCTGGAAGAGGAGCGAGTTGCAGCTTTCATGCCTAAAAAGCCTGCCAGCATGGAGCAGGCAGCACCGGATAAAAAGGCAATCCCTGTCCAGAAGGTAAGAAACCTGACAAGAATAATAAACATACAAACGATGAATATTGCTATTATCTGATACTCCCTTTTTAAAAATACCATGGCACCTCTGTGAATTTGTTCTGCTATCTTTACCATAGTTTCATTTCCCGCAGGAAACCTTTTAACATAAAAATAAGATGCTATGGCAAAAATCACCCCCGCTATCCCTATCCAGGGAACAGCTACCGAAACCTGTTGTAGTGACATATACCTCCTCCTCCTATAAACTCATAAAATGGGGATAATTATACAGAATGCAAGCTCAGCTGTCAATATAGATAAAAATACTTTATAAATCCCCTGAGCCTTTGGAATCATCAGCAAAACACTTATAAGGGGAGTTAGGGCAAGTAAAAAAATTCCTATCATGCTGAGAGAATCCATAAAGCTAAGATTAAGTAAAAACCAGGAATAATCATTTATTTGAACACCTTTCACCTCCTGCCAGAATAAAGTGGCAGGCTTTTCCCAGTGATTGGCCACACAGGATATATCAAGATAAGAATTTATACCCACAAGGTAGAGCAAACCAAAAAGTATCATAACCGCTAAACCAATCCAGGTACCTATTTTTATTGCCCGGGAAAATATTATGCTCATAGCATCAACCGATTCTTTTTCTCTTTTAGACATATAGATTACCTTTCAACTTAAATAATACCAAGACCCTTGAGGCCTTTAAGGATATTGAGGATGGCGGCAAAAACCATAACTCCTATCACTAAATATTTGACAAAAGCAGGTTTTGCCTTTACCGAGAGTTTTGCTCCT
>JACUUP010000191.1 GCA_014859225.1 Candidatus Aerophobota bacterium | reverse complement strand
CATTTAAGGTTCTGCCTCTCATATAGACAAGGGGAGCAATCTCAATTATTCCCCTTTCTAAAAAAGAATGAAATTTCTCCGCAAGAAGCATCTCATAAAGAGCATCGTAAAGAGGGCGAAGGTAGGGCTCCACCTTTTCTTCTAAACCTCCGGGTAAAAATCCGAGTTTTTCTCCTGCCTCAACAGTGGGACGAGTTAAAATTATTCTTAAAACCTCTCCTTTTTCCAGACTGGCAATAGCCATAGCTACCGCTAAGTAAGTTTTGCCCGTTCCCGCAGGACCAATGACAAAAACAACCTCGCTTTCTTTTAAAGCCCTCACATATCTTCTTTGCCCCTCGGTATAAGGTCTTATTTTCTTGCCCCGGGCCGTGGTAAAAACTATCTCTGAGGTAAGCTCATCAACTGGAAAATCCTCACCCTTTTTTACTCTATCAAGTGCAAGCTGCAGTTCTTTTAAATCGGGGCCATAACCCTGATGCAACTTTTCCATAAGCTCACCTATTAACTTTTTTGCCATTTCCACATCCTGTTCCTCTCCTTTAATTTTTAAACAGTTATCCCGCAGCACAAATTCAACCTGCAGCTTTTTCTCTATTAGCTTTAAATTCTCATCTTTTTTACCAAAAAGAAGGGGAATATAGGAGAAATCTTTTATATCTATTTTAGCTACTTTCACCACTCACAACTTTCTTTTATCTTCATTTATGCTATAACCTTTATCTCTTATTATCTAAAATAAAAATTTCATGTCAACCTGAAACAAAACCTCTACTATTCTTGTATATTTTGTTTCTGGATTTTTTTCAGGACATCGTCCGCGATAAGATAATGCATAAAAGGAGTAGATGCGGGAGAGTACTTTTTATTGATACATTTCAGGGAAGTATTAATGTTAGAGAAAAAATTTTCCGGTGATACAGGAATTACATTCTCACTTAAAACAGTCATACCCTCTGCTAAATCAGAGGTGATAACGTAAATAAAGCTATACTTTGATTTGTTTTTAATAATGAATCTTTCAATAAAAGAGTCAGCTGTCCTGCCCTTCGCCGTATAAATGACAGTTACCAGAGAAGAAATTTTCTCCCTTATCTCGCTCCCCTCTTTTTTGTAAGCATCAAATACTACATAACCTCTTATGTTTTCCAGGGAGCAATAGCTGCACACCATCCCCACAAACTGTGCCTGGGCAATATAAAAACTGCGCAAAAGAAGCATTTTAAGAGAGGGCAGGGCATGAATCACATTATAACCATCAATAAGGATTATCTTCATCCAGCTTTAAGATTATTTAAACACCTTTGATAAACTAAAATATAGTCTCCTCTGTTTCTTTATCAAAGAGATGGGCTAAGTCCATGCGAACTGTAAACTCAGCCGTATCACCACTTTTAAGCTGAACATGAGGGTCAAGACGAGCAACCAGAGTATCATCCTCATTTTTAATATGGACAATTTTTTCTGAACCAAGAGGCTCAACTACCCAGATGGAGGCTTTGAAATTTGTTCCCGGCTCAAATTGTTTCACAGTTTGCGTATCAGAGATATGCTCGGGTCTCATTCCTAAAATAGCCTCTTTATTTACATATTTTTCCACTGACTTTGTCTTATCCTTAGGTAACAGAAGCTCCATTCCCTTACTTCTGGCGTAAAGGTCTCCATTTTTCTTAGCTATGGTACATTCCACAAAGTTCATTCCGGGAGAGCCAATAAAACCAGCCACGTACCTGTTGACCGGATGGTCATATACGGTCTGAGGATGGTCCGCCTGCTGGATAATACCTTCGTTCATGACAACAATCCTATCACCCATAGTCATAGCTTCCATCTGGTCGTGAGTTACATAAATTGTAGTGGTCTTTAATCTCTGATGTAGAGCCAGAAGCTCAGCTCTCATGGCAATCCTGAGCTTTGCATCTAAGTTAGACAAAGGCTCATCAAAAAGGAAAACTTTGGGATTTCTCACAATAGCTCTTCCCAGGGCAACCCTCTGGCGCTGTCCACCTGAAAGCTCTTTAGGCTTTCTATCCAGAAGTTCTCTAATTCCAAGAAGCTCTGCTGTGCGTTTCACCACTTTGTCAATTTCAGCTTTAGGAACTTTGCGCAGTCTAAGTCCAAAAGACATATTGCGGTAAACATCCATATGGGGATAAAGAGCATAGTTTTGAAAAACCATGGCAATATCCCTGTTTTTGGGAGGAACATCGTTAACCAGGCGCTCACCTATATAAATTTCCCCTGAGGTTACCTCTTCAAGACCAGCGATAGCTCTAAGCGTGGTAGTTTTTCCACAGCCAGAAGGACCAACCAGAATGATAAACTCCCCATCTGCTATATCCAGACTGAAGTTCTTAACCGCCATCACCTTACCAAAAACCTTGGTAACATTTTTTAGTTTGACTTCCGCCATCTTTTGTACCTCGTTCCTTATTATTTTATTTGAATTATGGCAAAATAAAAAAATTATGGTAAAAAGGTAAATCCGGGGCAAGCCTCTCGAGAATGGCTTGCCCCCATTTGTAGCACTACCTAATCT
>JACUUP010000023.1 GCA_014859225.1 Candidatus Aerophobota bacterium | reverse complement strand
AGGTTCAAGGAGGTAAAAATTGTGGAAAACTGATGCTATAGGAAAAATAAAAATAAAACTTGCCTCTCCAGAGGAGATAAGGGGCTGGTCTCATGGAGAGGTAAAAAAGACAGATACCATTAATTATCGGACCTTTCGCCCGGAAAGGGGAGGTCTTTTTTGTGAACAAATTTTTGGTCCCAGTAAAAGCTATGAATGTTACTGCGGCAAATACAGGAAGATGAAATACAAGGGGGTTAAGTGTGAGCGCTGTGGAGTGGAAGTAACCTCTTCAAGGGTTAGAAGAGAAAGAATGGGTCATATTGAACTTGCTGCCCCAATAGTTCACATATGGTATACGAAAAAGTATCTACCTCTTTTTCTTGGAATGAGGAGAAATGACGTAGAAAAGATAGTTTATTTTGCCAGCTATGTAGTTATTGATTCGGGTAATACTTCTCTAAAACCGATGCAGCTCGTTGAAGAGGAAGAATATCAGGCTCTGCGCGAGAAATACGGTGAGGATGCTTTTGAGGTTGGCACGGGAGCTGAGGCTATCTTGCGTATCCTGACAAATTTAAAACTGGACTTTCTCAAAGAAAGGTTGAAGGAGAAGCTTCTTCAGGGAGGGCCAAAGGGAGAGAAGGTAAAACTTATTAAGAGACTGGAAGTGGTGGAAAGTTTCCTTCGTTCGGGTAATAAGCCGGAGTGGATGATACTGAAACTTTTGCCCGTTATTCCTCCAGATTTTAGACCTATGGTTCAACTGGAAAGTGGTATATTTGCCAATTCTGATTTAAATGACCTTTACCGCAGGATTATTAACCGCAATAATCGTCTTAAGTATCTCTTAGAGATTGGAGCACCTCAGATTATTATTCAAAATGAAAAGAAGATGCTGCAACAATCGGTAGATGCCCTTTTTGAAAATGAGAAGCTATCTCAACCTATTTTAGGTGCAGGGGGAAGACCACTTAAATCTCTGGGCGAGATTATAAAAGGTAAACAGGGAAGATTTCGCCAGAATCTTCTTGGAAAAAGAGTTGATTATTCGGGTAGAGCAGTTATTGTCCCCGGTCCTGAGCTAAAACTTAATGAGTGCGGCCTTCCGGAAAAAGTTGCTCTGGAGCTTTATAGACCTTTTGTCTTAGGAGAGATCTTAAGAGAGGGAAAAGCTGAGACTATAAAAAGGGCTAATGACCTGATTGAAAAAGCGGATCCTTTTGTATGGGAGACACTGGAGAAGGTAGTAAAAGACCATCCTCTCCTTCTTAACAGGGCTCCTACGCTACATAGATTGGGTATTCAGGCTTTTCAACCTCTACTCGTAGAGGGAGCGGCTATACACCTGCATCCGCTTGTATGTGCCTCTTTTAATGCTGACTTTGATGGAGACCAGATGGCTGTGCATATTCCTTTATCAACCGAGGCTCAACTTGAGGCAATGCTCCTTATGTCTCCTCCTAATAACCTGATTTCTCCTGCACATGGTGAGCCAGTTGTTACTCCCAGTCAGGATATTACTCTTGGATGCTACTATCTTACTCTTGTGATAGATGAAAACGAGAAACCCGTGAGGGCTTTTTCTTCACCAGAAGAAGTTTTACTGGCTTATGATATGGGTAAGGTTGAGCTTCATGGCAAAATTAAAGTGCTGATGAATAAAATGTGGTTAGAAACAAGTCCTGGTAGAGTTATATTTAACCAGGTTCTTCCCCGGGGTACGGAGTTTCAGAACCGCACATTTGATAAATCCGCTCTTTCTCAGCTTATAATTCGTATCTGGAAAGATTATGGAGATAGGGAGACTGTTTTGGTTCTGGATGAGATAAAAAAATTAGGTTTTAAATTTGCCACCAAATCTGGTCTAACTTTTTCTTTAGCTGATATACCGGTAGTTAAGGAGAAAGCCAAGCTATTGGAAGATATAGAAGATGAGGCTGCAGGGTATAAAATGCTTGCTGAGGAGGGAGCAATAACTTCAGAAGAAAGATATATAGATGTAATTGACCTTGTAGCAAGAGTTACCGAACAAATTGGAGAGAAAGTGCTCCAGTATGTATCCCGGGATAAGCTTAATCCTCTTTATATGATGTGGCACTCCGGGGCAAGGGGCTCAGCTAATCAGCTCAGTCAAATTGGAGGAATGAGAGGATTGATGTCTCGTTCCATCAGAGAAACTTACAGACGCGAGCTTTGGGAAGAGGCATTTCGCCGGGATTTACCTATTCCCACCGATGTTATTCGGCAGTATTTCTATCCAGCTCCAGGAGGAAAGTTAGTGGGTCGGATTGGTGAAGAGCCCATCCGTTCAAGTTTCAAAGAAGGGCTTTCAGCGCCCGAGTATTTCATATCTACTACTGGGGGAAGGAAGGGGCTTATTGATACTGCATTAAAAACAGCTTACGCAGGATATCTCACTCGTAAATTAGTAGCTGTTGCTCAAAATGTCATAGTTACAGGGGAGGATTGTGGAACTGTGGATGGTTTTGAAATGGAAGCTCTTATACAGGAAGGACAGGAAATAGAGCCTCTTGATGAGAGAATTGTAGGACGGGTAACTGCTGTCCCTGTTATGAACCCTGAAACAGGGGAGGAGATGATGGGTGCCAATCAGGTGATAAATGACGAGGTTGCCAGAAAGATTCAGAAGTCAGGAATTAAAAAAGTCAGGGTTCGCTCGCCCCTTACCTGCCAGGCTAATCTGGGGATTTGTCAGAAATGTTATGGGTGGGACCTCTCCATTCATCGTATAGTTAGTTTGGGAGAAGCGGTAGGGGTTATTGCAGCTCAGTCTATTGGGGAGCCGGGAACCCAGCTCACTCTGAGAACTTTTCATACCGGAGGTATCTTCAGGAGAGGGGGTGATATCCCTCAAGGTTTACCCAGGGCTACAGAACTTTTTGAACCCAGGAAGCAGTCTTATTCAAAGAAAGGCAAAATTCATCAGAGAAAAGGCGAAGAAGCACTCATTAGTGAAATTGAGGGAAAAGTATTTCTTGAGGAAAGAGAAGGCCATTCTTTGGTGAAGGTCAAAGGTGAGGACGAAAGGGAAGTTTTATATGAGGTAGATGGAGAAATTCTGGTTTCAGAAGGTGATACGGTAGAGGCAGGGGAGAAAATTATTGAGGGAGCAGTAAATCCGCGTGTTCTTTTAAACGTTATAGGAGTAAGAGCTGTCCAGAAGTATCTGGTTAATCAAACTCAGTTTGTCTACCGGGCTCAGGGAGTTAAAATTAATGTGAAGCATTTTGAGGTAATCATCAGGCAGATGATGAGAAAGGTAGAAGTGGAGGAACCTGGAGATACAGGTTATTTACCGGGAGAACAGGTAGATAGAATTGAATTTGAAGAGGTAAATCGCAAAATTAAAGAGCAAGGTGGAAAGCCTGCCACGGTAAAGCCAATTTTACTTGCTATTCCAAAAGCAGCTCAGGAAGATAAGGACAGTTTTTTATCTGCTGCTTCTTTCCAGCGGACAAAACAGGTACTTGCAGATGCAGCGATAAAAGGTCAGGTGGATAATCTTTGGGGATTAAAGGCAAATGTGATTTTGGGTAGATTAATTCCAGCTGGAACTGGTTTTAGAGGCAGGTTGGATGAATATAATAATTTAAAAAATGAAACCTGAATAGGAGAGGTGAAAATTAATGCCTACTATAAATCAACTTGTAAAAAAAGGTAGGAAAAAACCTAAAAAAAAGCGCAAAAGCTTAGCTTTAGAAAAGTCCCCTCAAAAAAAGGGTGTCTGTGTAGCGGTTAGAACCCTTACTCCTAAAAAACCTAATTCTGCTTTAAGGAAGATAGCCAGGGTTAGACTTTCTACGGGTAAGACAGTTACTGCATATATTTCCGGTGAGGGACACAATCTTCAAGAGCACTCAATTGTTCTTGTCCGGGGAGGTAGAGTTAAGGATTTGCCGGGGGTAAAGTACCATATAGTGAGAGGGACTCTGGATACAGCAGGTGTTGAAGGCAGGAAAAAGGCTCGCTCCAAATATGGACAGAAGAAAAAGGGTGGTTAATGTTTACAAATCAAAAGCTTAAATAAGGGAGATATAGATGGCCCGAAGAAGAATTGCTGCAAAAAGGGAAATAACAGCGGACCCTATTTACAACAGCAAAATTTTAGCCAAGTTTATGAATAAATTGATGAAGGATGGGAAAAAGAGTAAAGCAGAAAAAATCTGCTATGGATGTTTTGATATAGTAGAGAAAAAGACAAAGAAGAACCCTTTAGACGTTTTTCTGAGTGCTATGGATAATGTCAGGCCCACACTTGAGGTTCGCTCTCGCAGGGTAGGAGGGGCCACGTATCAGGTTCCCACAGAGGTTAGACCTGATAGAGCGGAGACGCTTGCTATGCGCTGGATTATCCAGTTCAGTCAAGGAAGAAAAGGCAGACCCATGAAAGAAAAATTGGCTGAAGAGATTATGTTAGCCTCCAGAGGGGAAGGCGCGGCAGTTAAAAAGAAAATAGATACCTATAAGATGGCCGAGGCTAATCGTGCCTTTGCCCATTACAGGTGGTGATACTTTTATGAGTGAAAGCTTTTCTATGGAAAAAATAAGAAATATTGGAATTGTTGCCCATATTGATGCAGGTAAAACTACAACTACTGAGAGGATTCTCTATTATACGGGCAAGATTTATAAGGTAGGTGAAGTGGATGAGGGAACAGCGGTAATGGACTGGATGCAACAGGAAAGGGAGAGGGGTATTACTATAAGCTCTGCGGCTACCACCTGCAATTGGAAAGGGCACCGTATTAACATCATTGATACCCCCGGGCATGTTGACTTTACTGTAGAAGTTGAGCGAGCTCTCAGGGTTCTTGATGGAGCAGTTATTATCTTCTGTGGAGTGGAAGGGGTTGAACCTCAGTCAGAGACAGTCTGGCGTCAGGCGAATCAGTACAGTATTCCACGTATTACCTTCATTAATAAAATGGACCGCGTCGGGGCTAACTTTTTTAGAGTAGTTGAACAAATTAAGGAAAAATTTCAACTGACTCCACTTGTTCTTCAAGTACCAATAGGGGATGAGGAAAACTTTAGAGGGGTAGTTGATGTAATCAGGATGTGCTCACTTATCTGGGAAACTGATACATTGGATGCAAAAATTATGGAGGGAGATGTTCCCGGGTATTTGCAAAAAAAAGTTCATGAGCTGCATCAAAATCTGGTAGAGAAGGTAGCTGAGACAAGTGATGAACTTTTAGAGAAATTTTTACAAGGTGGTTTTCTATCAGAAGAAGATATGAAGAAGGGTATAAGAAAGTTAACGTTGGAACATCGTGCTGTTCCTATTTTTTGTGGAAGTGCTCTACGAAATAAAGGAATAAGGACCCTGTTGGATGGGGTGGTAGACTATCTACCTTCTCCCTTGGATATTCCTCCGGTAGAAGGTATAAATCCTGCAAGCGGGAAAAAAGAAAAAAGGGTTTCTTCTGATAAAGAGCCTTTTTCTGCTCTTGCCTTCAAAGTAGCCACTGACCCTTATGTAGGAAGGATTACGTACTTTAGAATTTACTCTGGTGCAATAGCTACAGGAACATACATTTACAACTCAACCAAGAATAAAAGGGAAAGGGTGGCTCGCATACTTGAGATGCATGGCAATTTTCGCATAGAAAGAAAAAGAATGCATGCAGGAGAAATCGGAGTCTTAGTGGGTCCCAGGGATATTGATACGGGTGATTCTCTTTGTGATAAGAGCTATCCTTTAGTGCTTGAGTCAATAAAGTTTACCGAGCCCGTAATTTCTATAGCTATTGAAGCAAAATCTAGAGTAGACCAGGATAAATTAGCTAATGCTCTTTCCAAGCTGACCAGAGAGGATCCGACTTTTAAAGTTAAACAGGATGAGGAAACGGGGCAAACTATAATTTCCGGAATGGGAGAGCTTCACTTAGAGATAATTTTAGACAGGCTAAGACGAGAATTTGGTCTGCATGTTAACAGTGGCGAGCCTCAAGTTGCCTATCGGGAGAGTGTACGGAAAAAGGCTGTAGCTCAAGGTCAATACATTCGTCAGAGTGGAGGAAAAGGTCAGTACGGAGACGTAGTTCTTCAAGTAGAACCGTGCAATAATGGTGAGGAAACTTTTGAAGACAGGACTAAAGGAGGAGTAATTCCCAGAGAGTTTATTTCAGCTATCAGAAAAGGTGTAGAGCAGGCTTTTTTCTCAGGTGTGCTTGGCGGATACCCCTTTGTGAATGTCAAAGCCATTCTTCTTGATGGTTCTTTTCATCCGGTTGATTCTTCAGAGTATGCTTTTAAAACTGCTGCATTTATTGCTTTTCGCAAAGTTGCCCAGCAGGCCGATCCTTATCTCCTTGAGCCTGTAATGAAATTGAGGATTAGAACACCTTCAGAATTTTTGGGTGATATTATCGCTGATCTTTGCTCCAGACGAGGACAGATATTATCTACAGAAAATATTGGCAGTTTAAAAGTTATTTTTGCCTATGCTCCATTGGCAGAACTCTTTGGCTATATTACCCATCTGAGGTCCTTATCTCAGGGGAAAGCTTTGTCAAATATAGAGTTCTCTCACTATCAGGAAGTCCCTGAAGAGAAGGTAAAAAAGATTCTGGGCAAATAAGATAAGATAGAAAGCAAGGAGCGAGAAATTATGCCTAAGCAGAGAATCAGAATTCGGTTGAAAGCTTATGACCATAAAATTCTGGACCAATCAGTGGGACGTATTGTAGATACAATAGAGCGCACAGGTGCGCGGATTTGTGGGCCCATTCCTTTACCTACAAAGATTAGAAGATTTACCGTGCTTCGTTCTCCCCATACGCATAAGGATTCCAGGGAGCAGTTTGAAATGAGAATTCATAAAAGAGTTATAGATATCCTGGATTCAAATCCCAGAACTATTGATGCTCTTATGGGGCTAAATTTACCCACGGGAGTCCATGTAGAGGTTAAGTTGTGAGGAAAAAATGAAAGCAATGCTGGGGAAAAAATTAGGAATGACACAGGTTAACGAAGGGGATGAGGTTGTTTCTGTAACTATTTTAAAGGCAGGACCTTGCGTCGTGGTTCAGAAAAAAGAGAGGGAAAAAGATGGATACTCATCAGTGCAATTAGGATTTGAAGAGGTAAAGGAAAAAATTTTAAATAAACCACAACTTGGACACTTTGAAAAGTATAAAATACCTCCCAGGCGTTATTTGCGTGAAGTGAAAGTGAGCGAGGAAGCTTCATCTTCCTATAAGATAGGAGATGAAATAACTGTGGATATTTTTAAAAAGGGCGATCTGGTAAGTGTAACTGGTGTATCCAAGGGGAAAGGATTTGC
Organism: Candidatus Aerophobota bacterium; assembly: GCA_014859225.1. Classification (GTDB taxonomy): domain Bacteria; phylum Aerophobota; class Aerophobia; order Aerophobales; family B3-G15; genus Kmv34. The sequence goes on along the minus strand of JACUUP010000023.1, from coordinate 8,268 downwards.
CGGAGTGATGAAAAGACATGGATTTAAAGGAGGTCCGGCTTCTCATGGGGCAGGTCAATGGCATCGTCGTCCAGGCTCAATAGGAGCATCAGCCAGTCCCTCTCGTGTGTTTAAAGGTAAAAAAATGCCTGGTAGAATGGGTGGAGAAAGAGTAACTGTAAGAGGTTTAAAAGTTGTAGATGTGGATAAAGATGCACATGTTTTATGGGTGAAGGGCGCCTGCCCGGGAAAAAACGGGGAGCTTTTAATAGTAAGAGAAGAAAGAAGGTAACATGGAGTGGAATATTTATAATATGCAAGGGGAAAAGGTGGGTAATTTGAGATTAGATGATACTCTTTTTGCAGGTGAGGTAAACGAGCCTGTTTTAAGAGAAGCGTATCTTGCCTACCAGACTAACCAGCGTCAGGGGACAGTTTCAACCAAGACAAAGGCAGAAGTGAGTGGAGGAGGCAGAAAGCCTTACCCTCAAAAAGGAACAGGGAGAGCAAGAGCAGGTAGTATCAGATCTCCTCTCTGGGTAGGGGGAGGAATTACTTTTGGGCCTAAACCACGCAGTTTTGAGTATATGCTTTCTAAAAAAAAGAAGAAGGGAGCTTTAATATCAGCACTTAGAGTAAAGGTAAAAGAAGGCAGGTTATTTTTATTGGATAATCTAACAGTGGAGAGCGGTAAAACGAAAGAAATAGCCTCTTTTCTAAAAAGTTTTAGCAGGATAACCAGCATTGACGGGAAAAATCTTGCTATAGTTACACAGCCTGATGAAAAACTTCGTCGGGCATCCTCCAATATACCTAATCTCAGGTTAGTTCTGGCAAATAATGTTTGTGCATACCATGTTCTTTGTCATGATAACATCTTTTTCACGCAAGATTCTTTGCAAGGGGTGGTTAAGAGGTTGAAAAATGAATAAAAGTCCATATAATATAATAATAAGTCCGGTGGTAACTGAAAAAGCAACCGACCTTCAAAAGGAACATGTATATATATTTAAAGTTCCTCCCGAAGCTAATAAAATTGATGTGAAAAATGCTGTGGAGGATTTTTTTAATGTAAAAGTAGAAAAAGTTAGGACCTTTCATGTAAGGTCAAAACGCAGAAAGTGGAGGGGAAGAGTAGTTGGAAAAACTTCTCAGTGGAAAAAAGCAATTGTAAAGTTAAAAGAAGGATATACTATTGAGAAATTAGGAGTTTAATTATGGCTATTAAAGTTTATAAACCCACATCTCCAGGGAGAAGGCATCAGACTGGTGCGAGCTTTTCCGAGATTACTAAACAGAAGCCGGAAAAATCCTTAACTGTGGATTTAAAAAAAGCTGCGGGTAGAAACAATCAGGGCAAGATTACTTCACGCCATAGAGGAGGTGGAGTAAAGAAAAAATACAGGATAATAGATTTTAAGCGTGATAAAGATGGAATACCTGCAAAGGTGCTCTCCATTGAATATGACCCTTACCGCTCTGCACGTATTGCTCTTTTGCAGTATGTGGATGGTGAAAAAAGATACATCGTTGCTCCTGTTAATCTTAAGGTGGGTGATGAGGTAATCTCAGGTGAGAGGGCGCCGTTAAAACCAGGCAATGTTCTTCCTTTAGCTAAGATACCGGAGGGCATTTTTATTTACAACATAGAGCTGAAAAAAGGTAAGGGGGGTCAGCTTGTTCGCTCTGCGGGTACTTCAGCACAGCTTCTGTCCAAGGAAGAAAAGTACGCGCAGGTTAAACTTCCTTCAGGTGAGATACGGCTTATAAGTCTGGATTGCAGAGCTACTATAGGAGGGGTAAGTAATGTGGAGCACGAGAATATCCGGATAGGGAAGGCAGGCAGGGCTCGTCTTATGGGTAGAAGACCCTATGTTCGGGGCTCTTGTATGAATCCAGTTGACCATCCTCACGGAGGGGGGGAAGGTAGAAGTGGTCCCGGGAGGCATCCTGTAACTCCCTGGGGAAAACCAACGAAGGGAAAGAAGACCAGAAAGAAGGGTAAACCTTCTCAGAAGTTTATAGTTCAACGCAGAACAAAATAGGAGGCTGTTTATGGGACGTTCTGTTAAAAAAGGGCCATGGGTGGATGAATCTTTAATGGAGAAAGTGGAAAAAATGAAAAAGGAAGGGCAAAAGAAGCCCATTAAAACATGGTCTCGCAGATCTACTGTAATTCCTGAATTTGTGGGTTTTACCTTTGCTGTGCATAACGGAAAGGATTTTCATAATGTTTATATAACAGAAGAGATGGTGGCACATAAGTTAGGAGAATTTGCTCCCACTCGAAGATTTGATCGTCACGGTGCTCATACCAGGAGGGTTATCGCACCTAAATAAACTAACTGATGAGTGAGGTTGATAAGATGGAAGTGCGAGCTGCAGGAAAGTATATAAGGATATCTCCTTTTAAAGCTCAAAAAGTTGCCGCTCTAATAAGAGGAAAATCAGTAGATGAGGCTTTGAATATTCTAACTTTAACTCCAAAAAAGACCTGCAATATTATGAAGGATATTCTTAATTCAGCTATAGCCAATGCTAAGAACAAGCATGACTTAACGGAGAAGACTTTGTTTGTCAAAAGTGCTATGGTAGATAAAGGACCTACTTTAAAGAGGATGAAACCAAGAGCAAGAGGAAGGGCTGATTTGATGCGTAAGAGAACTTCTCACATTACTATTGTTCTGGAAAATAGAGCCTAAAAAAAGAATTTTGCAATGTTAGAAATTGCAAGGAGGTAAGTTTGGGACAAAAAATACATCCAGAAGGGTTAAGGATAGGTATAGTTAAAGGATGGCAGTCTTATTGGTATACCGATAATAAAGAATATGCAAAGTTTTTACACACAGATCTTAAGATAAGAGAACATCTTATAAATAAATTTAAACAGGCCAGTGTTTCTAATATTTTAATAGAAAGAGCTACCAACAAACTGAGGATAACCATATTTGCCGTTCGTCCTGGCATAATAATTGGGAAAAAAGGGGAAACTATTGATAAGACAAAAGAGGAGTTATCCCGCTATGCTCCTGATGCAAAGATATTTTTAAATGTTCAAGAAGTTCCCCAACCAGAACTTAATGCTCAAATAGTAGCTGACAGGATTGCTTTTCAATTAGGAAGAAGGATTAGTACTAAAAGAGCAATGAGAGAAGCTATTTCAAGAGCCTTGGATCGTGGAGCATTAGGAGTGAAGGTGATGTGTAAAGGGAGAATAGGAGGAACAGAGATAGCCAGGAAAGAGTGGACGAAGGAAGGTAAAATTCCTCTACATACTTTAAGAGCCAATATTGATTATGGGTCCTCTACAGCTCACACTACATATGGATGTATTGGTGTTAAAGTTTGGATTTATAAAGGTGATTTGCTTCCTTCTGCAGAAAATTTACCAGGGAAGGAGTTAGAAGAAGATGCCGCTACAGCCGAAAAGAGTTAAGTACCGAAAAATGCAAAGGGGCAGTATTAAAGGAGTGGCGAGCAGTGGTTCGCGATTAAGTTTTGGAGAATATGGCTTACTTGCCCGGGAGGGAGGATGGGTAACTGCTCGTCAGATAGAATCTGCTCGCGTTACTATTGTGCGCAGTTTGAAACATACGGGAAGACTCTGGATTAGGATTTTTCCCGATAAACCTGTTAGCAAAAAACCCTTAGAGACAAGAATGGGCAAAGGAAAAGGAGATACCGCTTTTTGGGTGGCAGTTGTTCGACCAGGAAGAGTGCTTTTTGAGATTGGAGGTGTTGAAGAAGCAAGAGCAAGAGATGCTCTTAATTTAGCCTCTTATAAACTTTCTATAAAGACAAAGTTTATCTCCACGCACGAGGTTCTGGTATGAGCGATATAAACATGGATGATTTGAGGCAGCTAGAGGAGAGAGATTTGCTTGATAGATTAAAACAGCTTGAGAATGAGTTTTTAGATTTGAGAATAGAGATGCATCATGGCAGAATGACCACTCCTTCTAAAATAGAGAAGGCGAGGAAGGATATAGCACGAATAAAAACGTTATTAAGGGAAAAAGAATTAGGGATAAATAGAGGAGCTTAAATTGACAAAAGGTTCTAAAGTTAGAGAAGGAATGGTAGTTGGCAACAGGATGGATAAGACTGTGGTAGTTGAGCTTGAGCGGACAGTTTCGCATCCTTTTTATAGTAAAACCTTGAGAAAGAAAAAAAAAGTTAAGGCACATGACGGGAAAAATGAGTGCGGGATAGGCGATATCGTAAGGTTAGAAGAGACGAGACCTCTATCCAGAGAAAAACATTGGATGGTAATTGAAATAGTGAAAAGAAAAGAATAAAAAACAAAACTAAAAGAGAAAATAAATGATACAGCTCAGAACACAGCTTTCAGTAGCAGATAACTCGGGTGCGAAGAAGGTAATGTGCATTGGAATGTTAGGAGGCTCCTCCCGTAGATATGCAAGTATTGGAGATGTCATTGTAGCTTCGGTTAAGAAAACTATTCCTAATTCTGACATACCCAAGGGTGAGGTGGTGAAATTAGTAGTGGTGAGGACAAAAAAGGAGATAAGACGAAAGGACGGGACATACATAAGGTTTGATGATAATGCGGGAGTAATTATTGATAATACGGGGAATCCTAAAGGTACACGCATATTTGGACCTGTGACAAGGGAGCTACGGGATAAGAATTTCATGAAGATAATTTCTCTTGCCCCGGAGGTGCTTTAAATAATAGCTGATAGCTGATAGCAAAACCTATGCGAGCTATGAGCTATCAACTATGAACTAAATAAAGAGGTAGTTATGTCCAGGGTAAAGATGGGAGATGAAGTGGTTGTCATTTCGGGGAAAGACAGAGGGAAAGTAGGTAAAGTAATTGAACGAATACCTGAGGAGGATAAGGTAGTAATACAGGGACTTAATATCACCAAACGGCATGTCAGAGCTCAAAAAAGAGGTCAAGAAAGTGGTATAGTTGAAAGAGAGGCTCCGCTTCCTGCCTGCAAAGTGATGCTTGTTTGTCCTCGCTGCGGCAAGAGAACAAGAATCGGGACGAAGATAACTTTGCTGGAGGAAGGAGAAAAAGAAAAGCTTAGAACATGCAAGAAATGTGGAGAGGTTATAGACTAAAGGATTGACAATGACGCGATTAAAAGAGCTTTATAAAACCGAAGTTGTACCTCAGCTAATGCAGGAATTAGGTTTAGATAATCCTATGAGGGTTCCCCGCGTGGAGAAGGTTTGTGTAAATATAGGGTTAGGTAAAGCAAAAACTGACACTAAGTTGATGGACCTTGCTAAGAGTTCTTTATCTATCATTACGGGTCAGGCACCTGTTGTAACGAAAGCTAAGAAATCAATTGCTGGATTCAATCTTAGAAAAGGTATGGTAATTGGTTGTAAGGTTACCCTACGAGGAAACAGGATGTATGAGTTTTTAGACCGGCTATTTAACCTGACAATGCCCCGTATTCGTGATTTTCAGGGATTCTCTGACAAGCTTTTTGATGGCAAGGGGAACTTTACCCTGGGCTTGAGAGACCATATGATATTTCCCGAAGCAGATTATCAGAGTGCTTCCAAGCTGGCGGGTCTTTCAGTAAGCATTGTAACTACTGCAAAGAGTGATGAAGAGGCTAAAAAGCTTCTCCAGAAATTAGGTATGCCTTTTAGCAAAGGGCAATTATAATTATTATAATAAATTATTGTAAAGAATGATTGGAATGGTGGTTAAATATGGCAAGAAAAGCTCTAATTGAGAAAAACAAAAGGGAAGCAAAATTTAAGGTTCGAAAGTATAATAGATGTGCCCGCTGTGGGCGGTCTCGAGGATACATTCGCCATTTTGGTCTTTGTAGGTTATGTTTCCGAGAGTTAGCTCACAAGGGATATCTTCCCGGTATCAGGAAGGCGAGCTGGTAATTGCAAAATAACTAAATAGGAAAAAGGGGATAAGATGCAGACCGATCCAATTGCCGATTTTCTAACCCGGATTAGAAATGCTAATATGGTTTATAAAGAAACGGTTGTACTTCCTTTCGCTAAAGTTAAGGAGTCTATAGGCGCGGTTTTAGCTGAAGAAGGGTATATTGAAGGATACAGGATAAAAACAGAAGAGGGGAAGAAATCTATAGAGCTGCATTTGAGATACTCTCATGATAAGGAAAGAGTAATTACTCATTTAGAGAGAGTGAGCAAATCGGGAAGAAGATTTTATGTTAAAAAAGATGAGATTCCTAGAGTGCGCAGTGGACTGGGCATATGCATTCTTTCTACTCCCAGGGGTATTCTTTCAGGAGAAAAAGCCAGGAGATTTGGGGTAGGAGGAGAGGTTCTCTGTTATATCTGGTAATAAAGGAGCTATTCAATGTCCCGAGTTGGGAAAAAACCAATTCCTGTTCCCCAGAAGGTGGGAGTTTTTATTAAAGATAGCAAGGTAACTGTTAAAGGTTCTAAAGGAGAGCTTACTCAAACATATCCTTCCTGCCTTAAAGTGAGCATTGAAGGTGCCGAGATTGCAGTTGACAGGTTAAGAGAAGATAAACAGAGTAAAGCTTTACATGGAACCATCCGTAGTTTAATTTCTAATATGATAAAGGGTGTATCTGAAGGATACCAGAAAGAATTAAAGATTGTGGGTATGGGTTACAGAGCAAGATTGGAGGGCGAAAAGCTCATCCTGAACTTAGGATTTTCTCATCCTGTGGAATATACGCCACCAGAGGAGATAAAGCTTGAGGTTCCTGATGCCACTACTATAAGAGTTTCAGGATGCAACAAACAGAAGGTAGGACAGGTAGCTGCTCAGATAAGGAGCCTGAGAAAGCCTGAACCATATAAGGGAAAAGGGGTACGATACAAAGATGAAGTTGTAAAGCTGAAGGTGGGCAAAGCTGCCCTGGGAACCAAGGGCTAGTTACGTTAGTTCTCTATTTAGAGAGCTCTGAAAAACCCTGAAAGGATAAATAATGGCTTTATCACCAAAAGAAAAGATACGGGCAAGAGAAAGAAGAAAAAAGAGGATAAGGAAGAAGATAGAGGGGACTTACGATAAACCACGTCTTTGTGTATATAAGAGCAACCGCTATATTTATGCTCAATTAGTAGATGATATAAGAGGGGTGACAGTTGCATCTGCATCATCTATCAAATACAAAGAAAAGGATAAGCAGAACTGCAAGAGTGCAGGTGTTGCCAGGAAAATTGGGCAAGACTTGGGAAAGATTATTGCAGATAAGGGTATAAAAAGGTTAGTTTTAGATAGAAGTGGCTATCCTTACCATGGTATAGTTAAAGCCCTTGCTGAAGGGATAAGAGAAAAGGAAATTGAATTTTAATATGTTAAGGGGTTAAAATGCAAATAGAAGTAACTGAGGAGCTTTTAGGGCTACCAGAGGAAATCGGAGAACTGGAAGATAAGCTTATAAGGGTTAGAAGAGTTTTCACAGTAGTTAAAGGCGGTCGAAAAATAGGATTTAATGCTCTGGTGGTGGTGGGAAATAGAAATGGATGGGTTGGTTTAGGGTTAGGTAAGGCAAGAGAACTTTTACTTGCTATTAACAAGGGGCGTCGTGAAGCTAAGAAAAACTTCATTCGGGTTCCTCTAATGAACGGTACTATTCCTCACGAGGTTACGGGAAAGTTCAAGGCTTCAAAAGTTCTTTTAAAACCGGCTTCTCCAGGAACAGGAGTTATTGCGGGAGAAGCAGTGAGGGCTATAGTTGAGCTTGCCGGCATAAGGGATATTTTGACCAAATCGCTTGGTAGCAATAATTCTCTCAATTTAGCTAAAGCTACCCTTGAGGGATTGAAGAGCTTAAAACATCCACAGGAAATTTTTAAATTAAGGGGAAAAAAGGATAGACAAAGTGAATCTCAAGATACTTAAGCCTCCTTCTGGAGCTATCCATAAGAGAAAAAGGGTGGGTAGAGGGCCAGGCTCAGGTCACGGGAAAACTTCTACCCGGGGTCATAAGGGACAAAAATCTCGTGGGCGAGGAAAGGTATATCCCTGGTTTGAGGGAGGTCAGATGCCTTTAACCCGCAGACTCCCTAAAAGAGGTTTTCATCCTGTTCAAAGGGAAGAATTTGAAATTGTGAATGTGACTGATTTAAATATAGTAGAGGATAATACAGTTGTTGACCCTGTTTTTCTGAGGGAAAAGGGTTTTGTTAAAAATATTGAAAAAATTAAGGTTCTGGGAAATGGTATATTGAATAAATCCCTGCATGTAAAAGCTCATTCCTTTTCTCATGCAGCAAAGAAAAAAATTGAAGAAGCAGGAGGAGATGCGGAGGTTATCAAATGTTAGATAAACTCCAGGG
>JACUUP010000190.1 GCA_014859225.1 Candidatus Aerophobota bacterium | reverse complement strand
CCTGTGGAGGAAGACAAATTACAAAAAATCCTTGAAGCGGCGCGTCTTGCACCTTCTGCTGCTAATCGCCAGCCCTGGCAGTTTATAGTGGTTAGAACAGAAAAAATTAAAAAGGAATTTCAAAGGGCATACAATAGAAACTGGTTCTGGCAGGCGCCCCTGGTTATTTGTGCCTGTGGAATAGAGAAAGAAGCATGGAGAAGGTCTGATGGAAAAACTTATCTGGATGTTGATGTGGCTATTGCTATGGACCATCTTATACTTGCCGCAACGGCTGAAGGACTTGGCACCTGCTGGATTGGAGCATTTAACCCTTCCGAGGTGAAGCGAATACTCAATTTTCCTGATGAACTTGAGCCTATTGCTCTTACCCCTTTAGGTTATCCTGCCTCATCACCTAAACCTACCTATAGAAAGTCTCTAAAGGAGATAGTGAGAAAAATTTAACAGGGAAGTTAACTTTGAAGAAATTTAACCTGCATGGTGTGCAAAAAAATCTTTCAAGTAGAATAATAGATTATGAGAGGCACCTTAATCCCCAACAGCTGGAAGCTGTAACAGCGGAATCTGGACCTATTTTAGTGATTGCTGGAGCAGGGAGTGGAAAAACAAGAACAATTACCTATCGGGTAGCCTGGCTGTTTAACTGTGGAGTTTTGCCTGAGAGAATACTTCTTGTTACCTTCACCAATAAAGCAGCCAGGGATATGCTCCATAGATTGGAGCATCTTATTTCCTCTGAGGTGAGAAGAGTTTGGGGAGGCACCTTTCATCATATAGGAAACCTTATTCTGAGACGCCACGCTCAGCTTTTAGGATACACGAATAACTATACCATAATGGACAGGGAAGATTCCGTGGATCTTTTTGAGCTTTGTGTAAGCGACCTTAAGATAGATATTAAAAAGAGGAGATTTCCCACCTCCCGAATTCTGTCTAATATTTACAGTTTAACTGTTAATACGGAAAAAGATTTGAAAAAAATAGTGGTGGACAAATATCCCTTTTTTGCAGATGAGCTTGAGGATGTAAAAAGGGTTATGAGACGATACGAGGCAAAAAAGAAAGAACTTGACTTTATGGATTTTGATGACCTTCTTTTTAACTGGAAGAAACTCTTTATTGAATTCCCCGAGATTAAAACTTTTTATTCAGAGAATTTTTGTCATATTCTCGTAGATGAATATCAGGATACAAACAGGCTGCAGGCAGATATTGTTGACCTTACGGCATCTTTTCATCGCAACATTATGGTTGTGGGAGACGATTCTCAAAGTATTTACTCTTTTAGAGGAGCAAATTTCACCAATATAATAGATTTTCCCGAAAGATATCCCGACGCAAAACTCCTTAAGCTGGAGATAAATTACAGAAGCACTTCTCCAATCCTTCAACTTACTAACTTTGTTATTGCTGCAAATAAAAGACAGTTTCCCAAAGTTTTAAAGTCAGTAAAAAAGGGGGATTTTAAACCGGCAGTTGTTCCTTTGAGGGATGTTAATCAGCAAGCAGAATTTGTTGCAGAGAGAATTCTGGAGATTCGGGATGAGGGAAGGTCACTTAAAGATATAGCAGTTCTTTATCGCTCCCATTACCATTCCATGGAAGTTCAAATGGAACTTACGCGACGGGGTATTCCCTTTATTGTTCGCTCCGGACTTAGATTTTTTGAAAGGGCTCACATAAAGGATGTGGTTGCTTATTTAAAAATAATGGTTAACCCAAAAGATGAGCTTTCCTGGAAAAGACTTTTTAAAATGCTGTCAGGTATTGGCAATGTTACTGCTGATAGGTTGTGGAGGGATTTATTATCAAATGAGGACCCGCTGCAGCGGGTAAGCTCTAAAGGCATACTTGATGCTTTTCCCCGGAAAGTTTCATCCAACTGGGCAAAATTTGTTGAAACTCTTTGTTTATTGCAGGATAAATCTTTGAAAAAAAATACCGCAGGTATGATTCAGCTCATTCTTCAACAAGGATACGGTGATTATCTTAAGTCTAATTATCCTGATTATGAGGAAAGAATAGAGGACCTTGGTCAGCTGGCGAGCTTCGCCCGGAACTTTTCCTCCCTTAGAAGTTTTCTTTCCGAACTTGCCCTTTTAGGAAGCGTGGAATCAGAGACAGTCATTGTGGGAGGAGATGATGATGAATGTGTTGTTTTGTCTACTGTGCATCAGGCAAAGGGTCTTGAGTGGCCCGCTGTTTTTGTTATATGGCTTGCTGATGGTCGTTTTCCGGCAGCAAAAGCTATGAAAGAGTCTGAAAATCTGGAGGAGGAAAGAAGACTTTTATATGTAGCTACCACAAGAGCTAAGGAAGAGCTTTATCTTTGCTATCCTATCATTGCAGGAAGTTGGCGTCAGGTTATGATTATGAAACCTTCCCGTTTTTTAAAGGAGATAGATAAAGATGCATATGAGATGTGGATTGTAAGTGATGAGATAGAGACGCTTCTGGAGAGATTGGAGAAAAAGGAGCATCTGTTTTAATGAATTTTTATACAATTCCTGAGCCTGTCAGGAACAGGCTTTAAGGTTCG
>JACUUP010000189.1 GCA_014859225.1 Candidatus Aerophobota bacterium | reverse complement strand
CTATAATAATAATCAAAATTTTTTTCCTGTCAACCCCCCCCCAAAAAAAAGGGGACAGATTTATTTTCTTCTGGGAAAGCAGAAAATATGTCCCTTTTTTAGTCCCCGGAAAATAAATCTGTCCCCTTTTTTATTTATATATTTCTCTGTAGTACTTTATTTTAATGGGTGAGCTTCCCCGGTCAACTACAACTTGAAGTTTTTTTTCCGCAACCACTTTCTCATTTCTTACCACCCTTCCCAGGGAAACAATGGTAAAACAGTTACTGCGCACCGTAATTAAGTTAGAAAGACCGCGCACAATGGCTTCTTTCTCATCATCCTCATCAACATACCCATCACCATCATCATCCAGACCGTTACTTCCCAACATTTGCATCCCTATAACCTCTACAATTTCCCCTATTTCCTCAAAGGGCCCTTTTTCGCTGTCACAGTAACGCACAATTTGCTCAGCTAATTTAGCGTCAATCCCCGGTAAAGATTCAAGAACTTTCCTGCTGGCGGTGTTGATATTAATCCTACCTTGTACCGGCTCCTCAGGTGGTGAGGCGGTAGTAAGTTTATCCAGAATAGCCCAGTCACCGCCTTTATCCAGACTTATGGTGCGCCACTGTTTGCCACTGTGTATGTATCCAACTTCCCCAACTAAATCAAAGTAACTATTTTTCACATAAAAACTGCTTGGAGCCTGTTCAGGGCTAACTTCTCCTATGCGAGGCATATAGTGCCAGTTGCGAAACCAGGGACTTCCTCCTATCATATAGCCTGCAAACTCCCGAACCCGTGGGTCATTCTTCTCCCAGGCTCTCCAGGGAACCCCGTAATTATTGTAACTTACCTTATCTACAACCTTTCCATTTTTATTTATGAGCTGAACTGTATCACTGAAATTACTGAGAAGCTCTTTTCCAATGGTTTTCCCGGGTAATTTTACAATCACATTAAATACAACCCAGTAACCCTGAGGGGTAGTTACTCCAAATATTTTCCTTTCTCCCAGAGACGTTTTCAGTTTCCATCCCAAAAGAGAAATTGTGCAAGAATAGGGATTGTAAAGTTCCACCCATTCTATCTGTATGTCTATTTTAACTGCATCTTCAGCGGCAAAAGCGGGCTTTGTTGTAAGTAAAGAAAACAGGGACAACTTATCTTCCTGTTTTTCTGAGCCTATCAGGCTCTCAAACCTATCTATTATCCTATCAACCTCTTTCTCCAGCTCAGCTTCTCCCGCAGAGAGAAACTCATCTAAAATGTTATCCAGCCCGGGAATGTCAATCTTTACCTTCTCCTTTACCGTATTTTCAAGTTCCTCCTTTGCTCTATCTTTAACATATTTGACACCTCCCTTAGCCAGGTTAGTAACAGCAACCATGGCAGAGGTGGTAAAAAAAGGCATCACCTCATTGATATAGGGAGTTATCTCAATTCCATATTTTCCCCGGTATTCAGTGGGGTCATCATCCTCATCCCGGAAATCAACTATATTAACGGCAATTTGCGCAGCTTCTTCCGGTGAAAATCCTGCTCGCTCTACTGCCCGGGCAATTTCAGGCGCAGAGGCGTAGTTCATATTTACTCTTAAATTGCCCTCTCTATCAATGTTTTTATCATAGGAGTAAATTGTTATCTCATCTTTAATCTTATCAAAGGTATGCTCACCAATCCCTGGAACAAGCCGCACCTGTTCTAAGGTGACAAAAGGTTTGCCATATTCAAAGGAACTGTGCGCACCGAACTTAACTTGCGCATCTATCCTGCCATCTACACCATTTTCTATCCCATCTTTTGTAAAAATATCAGCATCAACTTTCTTTTTGCCTGGAACTTTATCCGGTCCATAGCGATAGTTCACAATGGCACTTGCTTTTTCTTTGCCTACACCATCCAGAACATCCAAGCTCAGTCCAAAAGGATTCCATCCTTCTTTAAAACGACCATCTCCAGCAACATTAATGTTTAGTTTTGACCCCTCATCCACTATCCCCACACCTACATCGCGTAGCTCACCCTCATCCGAGATGAGCTGAACATCGTAGTAGCCTGCACCCAGCTCCTCCCTGAACCCCCTTGCCCAATCCTCGTAAAGGTCATCGTAATGATTATCATCGTTTTTGAGCTCGGCAATGGCTCGCTCTATGCCTGCCCAGGCAAGGTATTCCGCCTGAAGAGCATCACAGTAATTTGAAACTGCCTCCCCTTCCAGGCGCATCCGATAAAGAAAACTAACAGATACTATTGTTAAAACAGCTAAAACAAAGAAAACAATCATAATCCCAATTTGACCTTTTTGGTGAGAGGTTTTAAGCATTTTTTTATATTCAATAAAAAAAGCTCGCTCTATCCGCTAAAAAATAGAATAGAACGAGCCTTTGCCTTTCCTCTAAATTTTTTGCGATAGCTTCGGCAGCCTGGCAGTCCTGATGGACCCATGGCTTTGCGTCCTATTCTTACCGAATAGTTTGCCCTTTTCGGCTATTCTGTCTCAGGGGTCAGGTCTTGAACATTTGACAACTGCAAGATAACTCTTGCTGAAAATGACCCTG
>JACUUP010000188.1 GCA_014859225.1 Candidatus Aerophobota bacterium | reverse complement strand
TATTATTCTGTTCTCATGGAGTATGTTCCAATTCTCTTTTTCTTCAGCCTTACGATGTTTTCTGAGTAAACCTTGAATCCAAGCCGCTCGTAGAATCTGATTGCCCCGGCATTTTTTATGTTTGTATCCAGACATAGTTTCCCGTGTTCTTCCAATGCCAGCTCAAGTATTTGGGTCCCAAATCCCCGGCCCCTGCAGGAAGGGTGTACACACAAGGTCTGAACGTAATAGTCATCTTCCCCGATTTTTCTGCATATGAGCCTGTTCATTCGCATGAAAATGGGCATTTTTTTCAAGAAACGCCACAAACCGTGTACTTTTAAAAAATCCTTGCCGGAAGTTCTACCCAGTGCACGTTTTTCCTTTCCATAAAAACCAGCCAGCACTCCCACTACTTTATTCTGGTAAATTGCGCAATGAAGATAGGGAGGGGTAAAATAGTTATACTTCATTCTCATGAGCTTGACTATAAGTTCTACTCCCTCCTCCTTACTCCCATACACGAGGGAGCCGAATTCACAATCGGCTAAATAAATGAGACTCGCCACGGTGCGCTCATCATGTTTTTCAGGGTCATACTCTTCAAGTCGTAGGCTCATCTTGTACCTGTTTTTTTGAGGAATCTACTACATTGCAGCAGTATTGTAATCAATATCTACTATTTTTAACCGAATGTAGGAAAAATCACCTGAATCTAACTTCCACACTCCTTCGCCTTCGGTTGGTATCCGTATACCGTGAAACTCGCCATAAGCTCGTATGGGTGTTGACCACGTCTCTTTTGTGAACTCTCCGCCTGCATCCATGTAGCGCTCAGCAATAAAGGTAAGTAGATCGCCGTTTTCATTAAAGTAGAACACGGCAGAGGCGCTCACTCCCCGGTAGCTCATGGTAGCCCGGGCAGACGTTTCATCAAGTGCTTCCCACTCAATGTAATCACATAGGGCAGCAGTTGGAAACCACATAATCTCATTGAGGTACCTGACCAGCGTTCCCTGGTCCATTTCTGGTCCCGTTGCATCGGCAACTTTTATGAGGGAGAAAAGTTTAATGAGCATGTTGCCTCGACCCTCATAGTAGCTATCTCTTCCCTTTATGGCAAAAAAGGGGAAGGGCTTCATGGTAACATGCCAGATAAAACCAGGCGTATCTATCCTGTAGTACTGGGTGGCTGTAAAAGGCATCCAGGAGCCTCCCTCTTTGGTTCTAAAGAATCCTTCTTGCTTTAGCCAAACAAAAGTTATCCTCTCTTTTCCGATAACCTGTGAGTTTTGCAGCCACTTTTGCAAAGGTGCTGGTAGTCCTGCCAAATCCTCTGGTGTAATAATTTCAGCCTTATCTTTATCAATTCCAGCAAATAGCTTCTCAACTTCACCTTTTACTTTTCTCTCAAACATCATGCTACCAATACTACTTGCTATGAGGTATATAACGACAACTGCCACCAGAACACCTATAATCCACAGTGCTATTTTCATTTGTTACGCTCTCATCATTCTGCTTCTATTTTCACTGCCGTTCCGTAGCAAAGAATCTCAGCCGCACCCTGCATTATCATAGACGTGGCAAACCTTACATTTGTAACTGCATCTGCACTAAGCTCTTCTGCCTGCTTCACCATCCGTGCTATCGCCTCTTCCCGGGCATCACTCATCATCTGGGTATAGCTTTTTATCTCCCCACCCACAATGTGTTTCAAGCTTGCCATAATATCTCTTCCCAGATGTCGTACCCGGATGGTGTTTCCTCTCACCAATCCCAGCGTCCTAACAATCTTTTTCCCCGCTATTTTGTCCGTATTCACTATGATCATTGTGCTCTCCTCCTATAATCTTCACGTTTCGGATTATACTTTGACACCCGATAATTGATTTAACAAATGAACAAGAAGATACGCATTTTTCACGTTCTTATCGCTTTGAACGTGCAAGAGATGTACTGACTTTTTCACTGAGATCAGCAATCTGCTCTGAGCGCTTTTTATTCCACACGACGATACCTGTTTCAAAAACTATTCCCCCCTTTGCCTGGCAGATTTTTTTCATCTCGCCAATAGCACGTTTTCCCCCCGTCCAGGCAAAGGGTAGTCTCTTGGTCACATAACAGGCGATTTTTTTGTGTTCAAGGGATGGAAGTTCCTCCAGGTAGGTTTTCATTGCAGGACAAAGGGAAAATGCATGTACGGGGGAGCCAAAAATTACCACATCGTATCCATCCACCTCAGGAGGGTGTTCAATCTGGATATCTTTTCCCTGTGGTCTATTCCCACCCACCATGTTTACTCTCTCAACTGCCACATCAGGGGTAGATTCCAGAAGCTTTTCCCGGAGCTTTTCGCCAACATGGTAGGTATTTTCCGTTTGCGAGTGCACAATAATCCCTATCCTCATACTAAACCTCCCTTCTATTTGTTGAAATATCTCAGTGTAATCTCACCTACGACGCCTTTTCTCACAGTTTTTAGAGCATACGTATTTTACTTTCTGCCTCTTTTTGAGTCATTTCATAAGAAATCTTTGCCTGTAATGTAATGAGGTCCTTTTTCAGCAGCTCTTTTTCTC
>JACUUP010000187.1 GCA_014859225.1 Candidatus Aerophobota bacterium | reverse complement strand
ATTGAAAAAACCTGAGATTGTAGGCTTATGGGGATAAAAGTGAGGAGGGAAAGCCGAAATTTCTGCTGGAGTGTGAAAAGCCATTTTTGCAAACCAGTATAAAGGAATAAGTGTCCACAAAAGAACGATAGTAACCGCAATCCATGTAACTATTTTATTCTTGTTCATTTATACCTCCCTGCGTCCCCAGATTCCATATAAAGTAAACGCCACAGCAAGAATTACTCCCAAAAGATAAAAAGACATCGCTGCTCCATAACCTAAATTAAGATTCCTGAAGCTTTCCTTATAAACCTCATAAGTTAAGGTTGCAGAAGCAACACCTGGACCTCCTCCCGTTTGCACAAAAATGTAATCAAATACTTTTAGAGAAAGAACTGCTACAATTGCAGTAAAAACAAATAGGGTATACCTTAAGTAAGGTAAGGTAACGTAGAAGAATTTTCTGAAAGGTCCTAAATGGTCAACCTCAGCCATGTCGTAAAGACGCGAAGGAATGGTTTCAATATTTGCCAGCAGAAAAAATGCAACCAGAGGTGCCAGATTCCAGGCATTTCCAATAGCAAGTGCCTCAATTACCGTGTGTTCACTTAAAAGGTCCACTCTCGTTTCAATTCCAAAAACATGAGCTATGGCAGTAGGAAACCCCATGCGCCCCCTCCAGAGATACTTAAACATAATTCCTGCTGCGTAACGAGAGACAGCCCAGGGAAGGATAGCAAGGGAGCGGATTAGCCCTTTTCCCGGAAACGCCCTGGCTAAGGTTAGAGCGATTCCAAGCCCGATTAAAAGCGTCAGAGCTACCGATTCACCTGTAAACCTCAAAGATACCCTTAAGCTATGCCAGAAAGCAGGTGAGTTCAATACGGTAGCATAGTTTCCAAGACCAACAAACATAGCTCTATATCCACCAAAGAAGATAATTCTATGAAAGCTCGCCCACAGAGCAAACCCTAAAGGATAAATTATTATTACAATGAGGAATATAAATACAGGTAATGTAAGAATAAGGGCAAACTGGAAATTTGATAATTCTTTTTTCTTTCCATGAAACTTCATTTTTCCCTCTTTTTATGAAATGATATTTCTTGAGCGAGGGCGAATAGATTTGAATCCATCCGCCCTCACCATAAATTATCCGATGCCATATAGTGCATTCAACTCGTTGATTTTATCCCGAATGGCATTGATAGTCGCATCAACAGGTCTATCTTCCAGCAGGAATCTTTGCATGGTTTCCTTTAACCAGGCATTGAACTCCTCTGCCCATACCACATTAAACACACCCTTAGCGTAGGGAGAATGCTCATAGACTTTCAAAGCTGTATCATAATCCTGGGGGCGTGCGAAAAATTCTGTCATCATGGCTTTAGTACCTGGACTTTCCATAACCTCTCTGTAAGCTGAGAAAAGCATAGAATCTTCCATCCATCTTTGTCCAACGAATAGTTTTCCTTCATGATCGCGATATCCATACCAGGAATAAAAAGCCATAACATCACGCGTATGGTCTTGTGTCCTCGCACGGTTACTTATGAGGTACATGGCGGAATCAATAAACCCCCAACTTTGTCCTTTGTAAGGCACAAGACTGCAGTAGCCAGCAAAGAGTGAATAGCGAGGTTCATTGAATCTTTTCAGGTCGTACATCTGTTGAGGACTGTAAACATACTCACCCGAACCCCAGGCTTCAAGATGGTCAGGCTCAAGGTAAGTTAATACTTCCCTGGGAACAAGGCCATCATTCCAAATTCTTTTCCATGCTCTCAATGTATCACCTGCTGGACCATCCACGGTTACCAATGGTTTATGTGTCTCAGAATGAGCAACCTGCCCTCCTCGGTTCAAAACCTCAAAGTTAAAAGCCCAGCTTATACCATACCATTCATTGAACCAGTGAGGCAAAAAGGGATATCTGATGCCCCTTTCTCTTATCTTGTAAAGCTGGTCATAAAGCGCATCCCAGGTGGCAGGAAGGTCAGCTTCGGTTAAACCAACTTCTGCCAGTTTCT
Organism: Candidatus Aerophobota bacterium; assembly: GCA_014859225.1. Taxonomy (GTDB): domain Bacteria; phylum Aerophobota; class Aerophobia; order Aerophobales; family B3-G15; genus Kmv34. Next base: position 560 of record JACUUP010000187.1, on the reverse strand, counting down.
TCAGGTTAACATGCATGACTCCTCGAGTTGTCACAAAGTAAGATAAACCAAGAAGTTTCCCTTTGTAAGTCCAGGCATCACGAATATGAGGGTACATGTCGGCTTTAATTTTTTCTACATGGGGTAAAGAGTCTACTGGCAAAATCCAGCCCGCATCATAATATCTACATGCCTGAGACGGATTGGCGTAGAGGATATCAAGAGGAGCCTTGGCGATGAACTGTGTTTCCATAATTGAAGGATAATCACCCGTTATCGTGGCGTAATCCACATTAGCGTTTAATTCTCTGTTATAGCGATCCACATTATCTAAAACGATATGAGTCCGGTACATCCATCCACGAAAGTAAACGGGTCTGTCAGTTATCGGAGCAAGACCTTTTCCTTCAAGTGCGGGAGACTCAGCAAATAGATACCCACTTACTAAAAGAACGGAAAACAGTACTGTAAGGAACAATATTAGACTTTTCTTTGCACTCATTTTTTACCTCCTTGTTTTTTCTTTGTAGAGTAGAACTCTGGCGTAGTAGCTGCAGGTTGAAGTTTGTCTTCCCTGTTTC
>JACUUP010000186.1 GCA_014859225.1 Candidatus Aerophobota bacterium | reverse complement strand
TTAATCTTCTACTTTATAGTCAGCGTCAGTTATATCCTCTTCTCCTTCTCCTTCGCCTGCACCTTCTTTCTTATCGGCTTTTTTCTGAGCGTGTGTTGCTGCACCTTCCTGCTGTTGAGATGCCTGCTGATATACAGCCTCTCCCAACTTCTGGGAAACCTGACCGAGTCTTGTTATCTTATCCCTTATCTCTTGAGCATTATCAGCCTGCATGGCACCTCTTAAATCTTCAATTGCCTTCTGGATTTCTTTTTTCTCCGAATCGTTTACCTTATCTCCATAATCTTTTAATGCTTTCTCTGTGGAATAAATAATACTGTCAGCCTGATTCCTGACATCTATCAACTCTCTTCTTTTCTTATCTTCCTCAGCATGTTCCTCTGCTTCATGAACCATTTTTTCTTTTTCTGTCTCAGATAAAGCTCCCGTATCTCTTATGGTGATACTTTGCTCTCTGCCTGTCCCTTTATCTTTTGCGTTAACATGAAGGATGCCATTTGCATCTATATCAAAGGTAACCTCAATCTGGGGAATTCCCCGGGGAGCAGGTGGAATACCTGTAAGCTGGAATCTCCCAAGAGTCCTGTTATCCATAGCCATAGCTCGCTCTCCCTGTAAAACATGAATATCAACAGCTGTCTGGCTATCATCAGCCGTGGTAAAGATTTTACTCGTGCGCGTGGGAATTGTGGTATTTCTCTCAATGAGTTTAGTGAAAACAGCGCCCAAGGTCTCAATACCTAAGGAAAGAGGTGTAACATCCAGAAGCAAGATATCCTTCACTTCTCCGGCAAGAACACCTCCCTGAATAGCTGCACCGATTGCTACTACCTCATCAGGGTTGACCCCCTTGTGAGGCTCTTTCCCAAAGAACTTTCTAACAGTCTCCTGCACCTTGGGCATGCGTGTCTGTCCACCAACTAAAACTACCTCATCTATATCAGAGGACTTGAGTTTTGCATCAGCAAGAGCTTTACGAGAAGGCTCAAGCGTGCGCTCAACCAGGTCCTCGGTGAGCTGCTCAAGTTTAGCTCGAGTTAAGGTTATACTGAGGTGCTTGGGTCCAGACTGGTCAGCCGTAATGAAAGGAAGATTAATTTGAGTTTCCATAGTAGAGGAAAGCTCGCACTTTGCCTTCTCTGCAGCTTCCTTAAGTCTTTGCAGAGCCATTTTGTCTTTTCTAACGTCTATCCCTTGCTCTTTCTGGAAATTATCGGCTATCCAGTCCACAATCTTCTGGTCAAAATCATCTCCACCAAGATAAGTATCCCCATTGGTAGCAAGAACTTCAACTACATTCTCTCCCACATCAAGAATGGAGATGTCAAAAGTCCCTCCTCCCAGGTCATAAACAGCAATTTTTTTCTCTCCCTTCTTATCAAATCCATAAGCCATAGATGCAGCGGTAGGCTCGTTGATTATTCGCTCCACTTTAAGTCCAGCAATCTCTCCCGCATCCTTGGTAGCCTGACGCTGAGAATCGTTAAAATAAGCAGGGACGGTAATTACCGCCCGGGTAACTTCCTCTCCCAGGTAATCCTCAGCAATCTGCTTCATCTTCTGCAAAATTTTAGCTGATATTTCCTGGGGCAAAAATTTACCCTGCTTAGCCTCTACTGCAGCTCTTCCCTGAGAATCGGACACTATTTTGTAGGAAACTTTCTTCTGAGCCTCTGCTGTAGCATCCTCATCATACCTTCTTCCCATTACTCTCTTAATGGAGTAAATGGTATTCTCCGGATTAGTTATAGCCTGCCTTTTAGCTGGACCACCAGCAAGTATCTCCCCCTTCTCCGTAAAAGCAACAACAGAAGGCGTAGTACGTGCACCTTCCTGATTAGGGATTATTCTTGGCTCATCTCCTTCCATAACCGCAACGCAGGAGTTGGTAGTGCCAAGGTCTATGCCAATTATTTTTTTGCTAATTTTCCTCGCCATTTTCATTCCTCCTCACTCAGAGTTTCTTTATCACATTTAGATTGGGGAGAAGATAATTTTTTATTTACCTTAACCATAGATGGACGCAGAACCCGGTCTTTGAACTTATACCCCTTGCGCATCTCCTCCACCACCATATTATCAGGATACTCCTCCCACTCACATCGTTGTATAGCCTCATGCAGGTGCGGATTAAATTCCTCTCCCTGTGCAGGTATCTCCTCCACACCTTTATTTTTCAAAAGTTCTTTAAAATGCTCATATACCATCTCAACTCCCCTCACTAAAGAGGAAAAATCCTGAGAGGCTTTAGCCGAATCAATAGCTCTTTCCATATCATCAAGCACAGGAAAAAATTCTTTAATTAAATCCTCCACTGTCCAGTTGATAATCTGCTGTCTTTCTTTCACCATCCTTTTTTTATAGTTTTCAAACTCAGCCTTCAATCTTCTCAAATGGTCAAGATAATCCTCTGCCTCTTTATCTGAGACCTCAATTTGTTTATTCAGTTCCTCTTTTTCTTTTTGTAGGGAAGAGATTTCCTGCTTTAGTGTTTCCATCTCTTTATCCTTGATAGCAAGTTTTTCCTCAGCCTCAAGATATTTAATCTTATAACCTGCTCTTTTATCACTCATGACTTTTTAACCTCATTTGCTGTCTTTTGGGATAATTTTTAAAAAAAAATAGGGCAAAGTCAAGA
>JACUUP010000185.1 GCA_014859225.1 Candidatus Aerophobota bacterium | reverse complement strand
TCCAGAATTGGTTTTATATTTCATGTTATTATTATATCAAAGAACTAAAATAAGTAAACTCGCCTGTATCCCCCATCTTACGAAAGGGGAATTAGGCGAGAAGAAGTTAAAGTCAGTTTTAAGGGACTGGATAATATCTTCCAATTCCTTGGCTATTTTCTGTGGCATCGTCTCCTCATTTAAAAGTTCCTTCTTACTTCTTCATAAACGAAGGAAAATATTTTTTCTTTTTTTAAAAAAGGTAGCTCGCCCTCTAAAATTTATCCTGACAGGTTAAAGAAAAAGGGGAGGCTCTTTAAAGTAAGTCCTGTAGTATCCTCTATCTCTGGTAAGAAGAGAATCAGCTAAAACTCTGGCGTGTCCACCAATGAGAAAATCACTGATAATGTGTTGACGGGAAACAATAATGTTTGAGCAGCTTTTACATCGTAAGGTAAACTTTTCCCCACAACCTGTACATTGGATTTGTTTGTTTCGCTTTGCCGTGTATATATTCCAGGCCTTGCCAGCTTCCCAGAGGGCCTGTCCATTAGATGGGCTAAGGGTTATGCCAAAATCATCCAGGAATTTATCCAGTTCCCCTTTCCGTTCAAATAAACCGGCAAGCTCTGCATACACTATCTCGTTAATAACCAGACCTCCCCGACTTAAAGCCTTACCGAGGAGTTTTCTGGAGGACTCAAAATATCTTTCATCCTTATTCAGGATGTCAACAAGTATGTTGGTATCTACTGCAACAATCATTTACCTCTTAGTTCCTCAATAATCTGGTCGGTGCTTTTTTTTATTTTTAAGTAGCCTGCCCACTTTTCAAAGGGACTACCCCTTAATACCTTTTTAAGCACACATTCTTTGTTGTGAATCTGGAAATTTACCTCGCTACCCGGTCTAATACCCATAGCTTCTCTTATTTTTTTAGGAATAGTTACCTGGCCTTTCTTGGTTACCCTGGGCATTATCAGTTCTCCCTATTTTAGTATTTATGTAATGATAAAAGCTGGCAAAAACTGAATTTTGCAAGAATTGATTTTCTTATTCTGCCACATAGATTTTGTTAAGACAAAAGCCATAGCAGGATTGTAACTTCTGACGAAATTCTTCAATGAAGTGGTAACCTTTAGATCATTACCCCATTTAACTTCCACAGGAACATACTCTCCTTTAGTATGGATTATAAAGTCTACTTCCTGCCCATTTTTCATTCGCCAGAAATAAATCTCTTCCAAGGGGGATAATCCCCTTAAAAGGGAGGTAAAAATAGATGTTTCAACCAGGGAGCCCAAATTTGGGTGCATCCTGAGCGGTCTAAAATCTTTAGTAAGAAAATTAATGAACCCGGTATCAAAAAAATAGAATTTTGGAGTTCGTGTAAGTTCCTTTTGGCGACTTTTAGCTACAGGGAGTAGTCTTTTTGCCATAAAAGTCTCTTCAAGGATAGTCAAGTATCTTTGAACTGTGCTTCTCTGAACACCGAGTTCTTTTGATACTTCAAGAATTTTTAAAAGGTTACCATTCTGGGCTGCCAAGAATCTAACAAAGTAGTTGAAACGCTCAAACATTTCTTCTCTGATTAAACCTCTTACCTCTTTTTCAAGGTATGTAGTGAATATCTCCTTCAATATTTCTGCCTTAATATCAAAGGATGGAGTCATTATCACTTTTGGATATCCACCCCAGATAACATATTCCTCGTAACTTTTAGAAATACGGCTCAAAAAAGGTTCTGGTATCTTTCTATTTCTTAAGCTTGTTAAGGCTTGAATCATTTCTTCATTTTTACTGAATAGGAGGTATTCTCTGAAACTGAGAGGATACAAAATAAAGATTATCTTCCTTCCCGTTAAAGGTTCTCCCAGTTTGAATCGCAGTTTAAGACTTGAAGACCCTGTTATAAAGAACTTTAACTCCGGGTGATGGTCGTGTAAATACTTGAGTATACTTGTAGCGTTCTGCATATAATGCACCTCATCAATGAAAAGATAAGCGCGCCCTCCCCCGTATCCAAGTGCCCTTAGATAAGAAAGTAAATCTTGGGCTGACTTAATTGCTCCCCTAACTTCTATATCCTCAAGGTCTATAAAAAAAGTAGATTTACCTTCCCCCTTGAGCTTCTTCTGGATATATCGAAGTAAACATGTCTTCCCAACCTGTCTTGCTCCAAGGATAACAATAATCTCATCCCTTTCTACAAAAGGTTCAATCTCCTCAAGCAACTCTCTTGGTAACAAATTGTCAATTTTTGTATACATAGCTATACAATTTTAATACAATTTTTGCATATGTCAACCTCACGATGGCAGATATAGTAGTACCAGATTAAGCTTCCGGTAATTTTTGCAGTTACGAAGCTCCTTTTTAGGCACCATATCTAACCGGCAGAAGCCTCCCCACATCTATATTCTTTGAGGCATTAAGGATCTCTATACCAATGACTTTCTCGCTTTCGCACGCTATCCTCGGATACGGGGAAACGCTCTTTCCGGGATGAGGGGGAAATATGTTTAAGGACTATCCCCGCGTGTACGGGGGAAACAATTAGACCTTTCAACAAAAAGTTGTTGAGGTAGGTAGGCTGAAAACAAGTAAAGTGGTTAGTTGCGAGGAAGAGTTTGAGGTGTTTCAATCCCTCATAGGTAGGCTAAAAAC
>JACUUP010000022.1 GCA_014859225.1 Candidatus Aerophobota bacterium | reverse complement strand
ATTTATTGACAGAGGGGAAAAATTCTATAAAATTAACCCCAAAGTAGGAGAAGGCAAAATTTCAATAAACTAAAAAGAGGAGGATTGTCCAATGGCAAAGGCTGAAAACTTAAGTGTCTTTGAAAAACTTCAGGAGCTCAACCCGGAAGCAGAAATTTGGTGGGATTCATCCCCGCTTATCTATGAAGCGTGGGCAAAGGAGCTTATAAGCTCCATAAAAGATGAGGATAAAAAAGAGAAAATAAAAAAGACTCTCTTTCGCTTTTATAACTCAGATAATCCAGAAAAATCTTTTTTCAGGGGAGTAACCACCAATCCACCCCTATCCCTGGATGTTTTGAAGTACCACACAGATTACTGGAGAGGCTTTGTCCAAAGAGTTCATAGAATCTCCCCCAACAAAAAAGCGGGAGAGATATTCTGGCAGATGTACAAGGAGATCATCAGAAAAGGAGCGGAGCTTTTCATCCCTGTATTTGAGAGCTCAAATTATAAGCACGGTTACATATCCGCCCAACTTGACCCAAGAGATAGAGAAAATTTTGACTTTATGTTGGAGCAGGCAGAAGAGCTTGCCTCACTTTCTCCCAATATAATGATTAAGGTTCCAGGGACAAAAGAAGGATATGAACTCATAAAAGTTTTAACTTCAAGGGGAATACCCACAAACAACACCTTATCTTTTATGATTCCTCAGTTTGCAGCTTGCGCAAAAGCTGTAAAGGAGGGTGTTGAGATAGCAAAGAAAAATGCAGTTGACCTTACAACCTGGAGGTCGGTAATAACTTTTATGAGCTCAAGATTTACCACCCTGGGCAGCTTAGAAAAAGAGGCAAAACAAAAAGGTATTGAGCTTTCCGAGGAGGATATGAGGTGGGTAGAGCTTGCCATAATGAAAAAAGCCTATCTAATACTAAAGGAGGGAAATTATCCATCTAAGATGCTTCTTTGCTCTATGAGAATAAGCCCGACTATAAACGGGGAAAAACACTGCTGGCACCTGGAAAAATTAGCTGGAGCAGGTATAGTTTTTACCTGTCCACCGAAATTTATTGCACCACTTCTTTTAGAAGGAGACCATATACAGTTTTCTAACCAGATTGATGAGCCTGCACCGGATGATGTTTTGCAAAAACTTTTAAATATTGAATATTTTGCCAGAGGATACGATGAAAAAGGCTATGAACCTGAAGAGTTCAATTTTCATCCAGCTCTTTTAAATACGGCAAAACAGTTCAGCCAGGCTGCCAATCAGATGATTAATTTCGTTAAAGAGACTGTTCCACAACTTCAAGTATAAATGAGAGCTCTTGTAAAAACAAAAAAAGGTAAAGGTTTTATAGAAATTGAGGATGTTCCCATACCTCATCACTCTTCCAATGAGGTCTTAATAAAGGTTAAGGTAGCAGGTATATGTGGAACCGATATTCACATCTGGCACGACAAGATGCTCTACTGGCCCCCGGTGATAATGGGACATGAGTTCTCAGGAGAAATAATAAAGGTAGGAGCTGATGTTATCGGATGGAAAGTGGGGGACAGAGTTGTAGCTGAGCCGCACACAAGAGCCTGTGGAGTTTGCTGGCTGTGCAGGAGTGGAAATATACACATTTGCCCTCATAAACGCTCCATTGGTTGGGGAATAGATGGTGCTTTTGCAGAATATATCAAGATGCCATCCCATCTATTGCACAAAATACCTGGGAATGTTTCCTATGAGGAAGCTGCTTTATGTGAGCCAGCTGCTATAGCACTTAACTGCGTCCTCTTAACTTCTAGGGTTAAACCTGGTGACTTTGTAGTAGTGGAGGGAACAGGTGCAGTTGGACTTCTTGCCGCTATGGCGGCAAGAGCAGCAGGAGCAGGTAAGATAATGATAACAGGAGTGGAGCAGGATGAAAAAGTTAGATTGAAGGTCGCAAGAGAGCTTGGATTTGAAACATTGAATGTTGAAAGGGAAAATATCCAGGAAAAGGTATCTATCTTAAGCAAGGAAAAAGGAGCAGACCTGGTAGTAGAAGCTGCGGGAGTAGAAGCTTCCATTGATACCGCTATTAAAATTACACGGCGGATGGGAGATATTGCAATTTTAGGAATAACCGGACAAAAAAAAGTTAATATTTTATGGGATGAGGCTGTATTTAAAGTGCTTAACATTAGATTTTGCTTTAGCTCAACATATGAAAGCTGGGAAAGATGCCTTTTTCTTATGTCTGAGAGGATAATAAACACATCCCCTCTCATCACCCATACCGCAACCTTGGAGGAGTGGGAAAAGTTATTTTCCCAACTTGAAAAAGGCAACGGAATAAAGGGAATTTTCATATTTTAAACTAAAATGTCTACAGATGTTCTACAAACCAACGTTCTGGTTTTAAATAAGCTATGGCAAGTTGTAGATGTTTGTTCTGTAAAAAGGGCAATTTGTCTTTTATACCTGAGGCACGCCCATGCAGTGGTAAAGGATGGGGGCTCTTTTTACACCTTTGGTTTTGATGATTGGAAAGATTTTTCCCAGCATGCAGGTGAAGAAGATAACTTCATAGCAACAATAAGCTACAGGTTGAAAATTCCCCGGGTTATAATTCTCATGCTTTATGACAACCTTCCTCCTCGTCGCGTGAAATTTACCCGTAAGAATATCTATCGCAGGGATAATAATACCTGTCAGTACTGCGGAAAGAAGCTTAGGACCGAAGAGCTTAATTTAGACCACGTAGTTCCCCTGTCAAGAGGTGGTAAAAACACCTGGGAAAACGTCGTTTGCTCCTGTATCAGGTGCAATATACGTAAGGGGAATAGAACTCTGGGAGAGGCAAGAGTGAAACTTATTAGAAAAGCTAAAAAGCCCAACTGGAAAACATTTGTAAAAAGCACCTTCCCTGTTGATTCTAAATGGGAAACCTGGAAAGAATTTCTGGATGTGGCTTACTGGAATGTTGAACTGGAGGAGGATTAAAGATGAAACACATCCTCAGGAGAATATACCCTCAACTTCTACGTAGTTGATAGTTTGTTTTTCTATATCTTGTTTCAAAACATCTTTAACTTCTCCCTTTGCAGAAAAGTACACAACCTGCCATCCGAGATGTGAAATCTTTCTTAATACCTCAATTTGCCTTCTCAATCTATCCGAATCAGCCTTTACGAATGGGTCATCCATAATAAAAAACCCCTTCCCATCTTTTAGAAGTTTTTTCCCCAGGGCAAGACGAATAGAAAAATATAACTGGTCAAAGGCACCACCAGAGAGTTTTCCTGCGTCCAGCACCTTTCCATCTTTACGTTTAACCTCAATTTTGCCTGTTTCCTGATTAAAGCTAACCTCCTCATAGAGTCCATCTGTTATTTCATGAAAATAATTGGAAACGGCGCTTTCGCTTCCAAAAAGCAAAGAGACCTTTTCTTTTTCCTCTGCCTCTATCTCTTCAAAAATTTTCATAACTTCTAATGCGTCGTCTTTTGTGCTTTCATTTTCCTCTATGAATCCTTGCAATTTATGTTTAATCATTTCCAGCTCCACCAATGTAGTGCAATATAAGAAATCCCCTTCCAATCGGATAATTTCATTGGCTTTGCGTTGCACCTCATCCATTTCCTTTTGAAAAATCACCATTCTATCGTTTATCTTTTTTAGCTCATCTTCAGCTTTTTTCTTTTCCTCTTTTAACTTTGATACAGCGCTTTCACTGTATTTTGCATCCCTAACTTTATTCTTATACTGCTCCTGATTTGTAATTTCTTTTTCCCAGTGCAAAATATTTTCTTCTAAACTCTCACTTCTTTTTCCAAAGTGACTGCTTAAGACGCTTTCTTGCTCTTTTTTCAACACTTCAAGCTCTTGCTTACAATAAAGTTTTTCAGAATATACTTGTAAGGATTTTTCCTTTGATTTTTCTTTTATTTCGTCTATCTTACGGGTGAGTTTTTTAATTTTTTTATCCATCTCAGGGATTGTTTCATCTCTAACTTTATTGATTTTTTCATCTAAATGCTCTTTTCTATTTTTAAGCTCCTGCAGCTCATCGTATTTTTTACGATAATCTTCCTCAAATCTTTGAACATTTGAAAAAATTCCCTCAATAGTTTGCGCATCCAGCCCAAATTTTGCCAGGGCTAATTTATTTCTTTCAAATATACCTGCAAGATGAGCTTTATTTTTTACAAACTGAAACTTAAATATCCCTGAAATGAGCATTAAAATAAAAAATAATAGGGCAAAAATATAAGATAACAGAGATGGTCTAAAGATAACTCCAGGTAAAGACACTCCAAATAATATGGCAGAGATTATTCCCAGGGAGGTAAAAAATTTGCTTTTTCCTTCCTGCTTTGCCAAATCTTCCCTCTTATTCTCATAATCTTTCAAATCTGGTCTAATTTCATTATCCAGTTTTTCCTTTCTTTTATCCAAAACCTGGAATTCTCTCTCTATCTCCTCTAATTTTTGGCCTGTTTTTTTAAACTCTTCTTCATTTTCTTCAAGCGCCTTAAGATACTTTTTGTTTTCCTCCTCACAGGCATTGATATCTCTTTCACAATCTCTCCATAACTGCTCGTCAGCTTCACGGTAAATTTCCAGACCTTTAAGTTTCTCTAAAGCTTCTTTGATTTTGTCTAATGCATCTTTTCCCTTTTCGTATACTTCCCGCCTTCTCGCATCCTCAAGAGTATCTATCTGGTGCTCCATCCTTTCCATCTTCTCTATCTTTGTTACGGATTCCTCCTCAAGCTTATCATATCCTTGCTCCTCAATCTCTCTATTTAGACGCTCAATTTCCTCTATGAGCCTGTTTGCATTTTCTATCCTTGTTTTTAATTTTTCATCCTTAATATCTCTAAATATACCTGTGGGTGTTATCTTACTAAATTCTGCAAGGGTTTTTTTTATTCGCAAAATCTCCTCAGTCCTTAGACCGGTTAGACGATCCGTCACATTGGTGTAAAACTCACTTTCTTGAACAGCATCACGCGCGATAGATAGCTTGCTGTTTCTCACAATGAAAATGTTACAACACTCAGATGGGGTAAGCTCTGCAACTTTTGCTATGTCACCTTTTTCCGGCAGTTTAATTTCTTCACCTTTATCGTTTTCTAAAATTACATAACCTTCGGGCTTTTCTTCTACACGGTCTATTTCTTCAAAATCCCGGATATTTCGTCCTACCAGAAGTTTCACAAGAGCATCTATGGTAAGGGTCTTGCCATCTTCATTTTTACCAAAAAGTAAATTAAAATTGCGAAGTGAAACTTTCCCTGTATTTCTTAAGGGACCATAGCGCATTATGGAAAATTCCTTTATTTTCACGCTCTTACCTCTATCATTGCCCTGATTGTTAACTCATACAACTTCTTCTTTTTTTGTTCACTGCAACTTCTTCCTTCCAGTTTCTCAGAGAAATTTTTAAACAAATCATCCTCAAGTATCGTGTGGATATCCTTAAATTCAAGAATGCGTCTTGCTACAAATTTTGTTCTGATAATTTCTTTTATTTGTTTTGCAAGTTCAAACTCGTTTATTTTCATCTTTGCACTGTTAATATACCCTTTAATTATCAGGATAATATTTGCTTCAGAGTGAATTTTCTCAAGATGCTCCCTTATCATTTCTATGGGATTTTTTTCTGTGAAAGGGTCAAGTTCTATAACCACCTCCTCAAAGTGAGGTGTATCAAGAAGATGTTCTGTGGGTGGCTCTCCAGGTTGAAAGATATTCACCTTCCTTTGTCCTGTTTCTCTCTCAGTTATGGAGATAGGAGACCCAGGATAAACAAAATAGCCTCCATTTTCTAACTTCCAGGTATCAAATTTTGAGTGAAAATGGCCTGCAAGAATATAGCTAAAATTCAAATCCTTGAAATAGGAAAGCTTAACAGGCATATACCTTCCTTCACCTTCTTCTCCGAAGTCTTTTCTGGAAAATACGACGTCAACCAACTCTCCATGGTAAAGCAGAATGTTTTTCTTATCCAAAGTTAAATTATGTGTTAATGAGCGAAGCTCTTTAAAAATCTTTTCCTCCCCCATGCGTTTAAAAGGAAAACCCCATATCCTGATGCCTTTATATTCAAAAGGCTCATTCAAATCAGTCAAAATAACTGCATCTTCACCAAAATAAAGGCCACTTTTATAAGATTCACTGTCGTGATTTCCGGGAATTAAGATAATTTTAAACTCATTGTTGGAAAAAATCTCCCTTATCTTGACTCTTAAGCTCTCAGCATCAGTTTCCCTATCAAACAAATCTCCACTTATAACAAAAAGCTCTACATTTTTTTCTTTTCCTATTTTAATTAATTTCTCAAGCGTCCCCCATCTTTTGTCCCCATATTCTCTTAGATGTAGGTCTGCTGTATGAAGTATCTTCATTTTATTTCTTAACCCGATTCTGTACGTTCAGCTTACACCTCAAATCCCGTGCAAATGAAATAATAAGCATGCTCACGAGTGATAAAATTACCTTGGCTGATTTGGATGGAGTGATGCATATGTCCGTTATCGCATAAGCGATGCTTTTCGCTTCACTTAAATGAAGGTATATCCATAGGCAAGCCAACTCTCATAAAGAATCTTGCAAAAGCCTGGGATAGATGTTCCCTATAAGGAGGTAGCAAACGCAATCTTTTTCCTCTTTTTTCAGCCAATTCAACGATAAAATCAAACGCGACGCTATACACAGAACGAAAATCAACTACCGTATAACCTCGCTCAAATCCATTCAACTTGCACCTGTTTAATAGATGATATCCAGGAACATTCCCTCGTCTCAACGCTTTTTATTTTTGCTTGTATGGTATATTCCCTCGCCGGCGGTATACGAACAGCTACATCATATTCAAGTTCAGGTGCTTCTTCGGGTAAAATTTCTTCATGAAACTCTTCAGTTAAGGAAGTCCCAGCTACAGGTTCAAAACAGGGATTTACTGAAGAAGAAAGGTCGATTTCAAATAATGAGAGTATGTTAGGGGAGAAAAAAGGTTTTGTAAATAAGTCTCGCTTTATCCGATCCAAGGCTAACCAATCTAATACTTCACTTATATCTATTCTTTCTTCCCTTGAAGTTCCCGTAAATGCATATAGAGTTGGGTAATTTTTTATTTTTGCCTCTTCGGACGTCATTTCAGATGGCATTATTCAAACCTCCTTAATAATTCACCCTCTATTAGTTTGAAAAACCAATCATCTGCTAAGCTGTGTGCTTTTTCTACCCATCTAGTAATTCTATTTTGATCTTTAGGAGTATCTTCTGGAATAGATTCAACTATTGTTTCCCATATTAAAGCATCAGATTCTTTTATTTTACCTCGGACAAATCGTAAATTGATTGCTCCTTTAGGTTCCTTAGAAGCAAAAGAAAATTTTAAGTCAAGAGCTAAAGGTAATTTTTCCACTCCCGTATCTTCAAATAAATGCTGGTATAAGTTTATTTTTGTTTTCATTTGTTTTTCTAGAAAGTCAAATAGATTATTTTTTTGAAAATTAAAAGTAATACCGTCAATATAGCGTAATAGCAATCTATTAACCTCTAAGCTATTTTTTGATTCAGGATAAACTTCAAAAAGAGTATTTACAGTTTGGGCAATTCTTCCTTTAAAATCTTCCCATGCATATCCCTTTGTATCATTAACAGTAATAATACCGGGTCCTATTTGAACTAAGGGCCATTTCCCTTTGTCCTTTCTAAATCGATGTTGCACCAAGTAACCTGCAATTTCATCTGGTAGAGCAGCTGCAGACAGTTGTTCATGAAAGGGGTATTCATCCTTGAGTTTATCATATAATCTCCCAATAATTAGTTTGTAGTGAGGATCTGTTTTGATACGGGAGACATACTCTTGAAGTTTCCATCGTAACTCAAATATAGCTTCTAAAATAGGTTTGTTTTTTAGAATCTTTCTTGTCATTTTGTCTAAATCCGCCTAGTTTGAAAACTCCCCAACAGCATACTCTGGTAATAAGTGTAAGCAAAACTCAATAGTTGTCAATTAGACGCGTTAAACCCTGAAAAATGTAGCCAAACCAGGCATTGGTTAGCTCACCCAAAAAGTAACCGAAATAACCATACTGGTTCTTAAGTTAACAAGCTCTCGGGGAAGAAAGGAAATGGATATAAACACCAAGAAATCAATAAGGCTCCAAGCGACAAGATTATCCTGCCGGCACCAGGTAATTTTACCTTCTCCAGAGGTCCCTATCTAAGTAGCGGTACTGAAGGGCTTCTGAGATATGGTGGGACTGAATCCTGTCCACTTCTTCCAGATCAGCGATGGTGCGAGCTATTTTTAAGATACGATGATAGGCTCTTGCTGATAAATGAAGCTCAGATAGGGCAGAGCGAAGTAAACTCTCAGCTTCCCTTCCTACCTGGCAAAAGGTTTTTATGTGCCGTTGAGTCATCTTGGCGTTGCAAAATATCTTTGCTTTTTTGAAGCGGGCAAGCTGCATTCTTCTTGCCAGATCCACCCTCTTTTTTATTGAGGAGGAGGACTCTGCGGAAGCATCTTTTCCCAGAAGGTCCTCTTTTCTCACTCCCTGCACCTGGATGTGAATGTCAATCCTATCCACAAGAGGCCCTGATAGTTTATTGAGGTGTTTTTGTATCTCATAAGGAGTGCAGCTACACTCCCGGCTGACATCAGCAAAATAGCCACAGGGACACGGATTCATAGCAGAAATGAACATAAAGTTTGCCGGATAGGTAAGCGAGGTAAGAGCACGCGAGATGGTAACAAATCCATCCTCAAGAGGCTGGCGCATGGACTCTAAGATACCTCTGGGAAACTCGGATAACTCATCCATAAAGAGCACTCCATTGTGAGATAAAGAAACCTCGCCCGGCCTGGGAATTCTACCTCCCCCGATTAAACCTGCTTCAGAGATGGTGTGGTGGGGTGAGCGAAAAGGGCGATTTTTTACAAGAGCCTGGCCCGGGGATAAAAGTCCTGCTACAGAGTGAATTTTAGTTGTCTGGATAGCTTCCTCTAATGTTAAATCGGGCAGGATAGTTGTAACTCTTCTTGCAAGCATTGTTTTTCCTGCACCGGGAGGACCTACCATAAGTAGATTATGTCCCCCCGCTGCAGCAACCTCAAGTGCTCTTTTAACGTAGTTTTGCCCTTTAACCTCGGAAAAATCCTCCTCATAAAAATTATCACTGTAAAGAATCTGAGAAATATCATATCTATAAGGAGAAAGTTTAATCTCTGCTTTTAAAAAACTAACTACCTCGTATAAAGTTTTAACCGCATATATATCTATCCCATCAGCAACTGCAGCTTCTTTAGCGTTAGCTTCGGGAAGTATAAGAGCTTTAACATTTTTATTTTTTGCCTCAAGAGCAATGGGAAGAGCACCATTTATCCTGCGCACTGCACCATTAAGAGAAAGTTCTCCCAGGACTGCCAGATTAGAAAGCTCATTTTCGCAAACAATTCCCTGCGCCTTAAGTATACCCAGAGCTATAGGAAGATCAAAGGAGGAGCCTTCCTTTTTAACATCGGCAGGGGCTAAATTCACAGTTATTCTTTTTGCCGGGAAGGGAAACCGGGAGTTTTTTATAGCTGATGTCACCCTCTCTTTTGCCTCTTTTACTGCAGGGTCAGGAAGTCCTACAATGTGGAAGGCGGGAAGGCCGGAGGAGATATCAACCTCTACCTCTACCTGGTAGGCATCTATCCCTAAAAGTGAAAAGGCATATACCCTGGAGATCAAAGATTCACTTCTCCTTCTTTGAGATTAATTAATTTACTTACTAAGAGAAAGATTTTTTGGTAGCTGATTCAGTGAGGCTTCAATTAAGTTCACTGCTCCAGAGCAGTTATTCTCCTCTCATGGTCAGGGAGTTTGTCTGAAATTTTATCTATTTTTTGACCAAGTTCCCCTCGTTTCGGTCATTTCTTTCCTTAAACTATCTCTCATCTTAGCCATCTCTTCCCGTAACTCTTTTGCTAATCTATCGATTTTTTGGTCTAAATTCTGATGTCCCTCCACAATAAGATCCATTTTCTGGTTAATATCTTCCAGAATAATTTCAAACCGCTCTTTCTCGCTCATTTACTTCTCCCTGTCCATCTGGTTTATTATAACATAAGCCGAGGATTTAGCAAGAAATTATTACGAAATAATCCTCCCCTAACTCAAGCGAAAAGTTTCTGAATAGCCAGGATGGCTTTTTCAATATCATCCCGGGTTACATCAAGATGGGTTACTGCCCGCATAGTTTTTTCATCCACGGGCAAAACAAGAATTTCTCTTTTTTTTAATTCTTCAACCACCTTTTGGGCTGTCCATTCTTCTTTTTTAATTTTAAAATAAAGTATATTAGTCTCAACTTTTTCAGACTCAATTTCAATACCCGAGATTTTACTTAAAGCTTCCGCCAATTTTTTGGCTTTCTGGTGGTCCTCAGCTAATCGCTCCACATGATGGTCTAAAGCATAAATCCCGGCAGCAGCTAAAAATCCCACCTGCCTCATCCCTCCACCGTACATCTTGCGAAAACGCCTGACTTGCTGGATAAACTTTTTATCTCCAGCCACCATTGAGCCAACAGGTGCACCCAGACCCTTAGATAAGCAAAGAGTGACCGAATCTACATACTGAGTGTACTCTACAGGAATTATTCCCAAAGCTACAGTAGCATTAAGAAGTCTTGCTCCATCCATATGGACAAGCAGATTATATTTTTTAGCTACCTTCCAGATTTCTTTCACTATCTCTAAAGGATAAATACTTCCTCCTCCCCGATTATGGGTGTTCTCAAGGCAAATAAGACGGCTGAGAGGGTGATGGTAATCACTATCCCTGATGGCTTTTTCAATTTGTTCGGGATAAAGAATTCCTCTTGTACCCACCAGAGGATGAAGCTGAACCCCAGCAAGTGCTGCTGCAGCTGCAGTCTCATTGTTAAAAATGTGAGAGCTTTTTTCTACAATTACCTCATCCCCTGGCCGGCTATGAGTCTTTATGCACAACTGGTTAGCCATAGTCCCTGAAGGGACAAAGATGGAAGCTTCTTTGCCCAAAAGTTTTGCCACCTTCTCCTGCAGAAGGTTAACGGTTGCATCTTCCCCAAAGACATCATCTCCCACCTCTGCTTCAAACATTGCCTTAAGCATTGCTGGAGTAGGTTTTGTAACTGTGTCACTGCGCAGGTCTATCATTTGTTTACTCCTCCTCGTTTCTTTTCCTCAAGCTCACCCCCAAGCCACGTAAGATAATCCTTGCTACCTTGAACAATAGGCAGGGCAATAATCTCGGGTATCTCGTATGGATGAATTTTCTTAATGGTTTTTTCAATGTCAGCAAAGCATGACTTTTTGCTTTTAATGAAACAAAGCCACTCCTCTGCCCTCTCCACACTACCCTTCCACCAGTACGTGCTGAGTATCGGTCCAAGTATCTGGATACATCCTGCTAATCTTTTCTCAATTAAATTTTTAGCTATTTGCTCCGCATCTTCTTTTTTCTCACAGGTTGTAATAACTTGAATATACTCCTCTGTCATTGCTCATATCTCCTTGCTTTTATTTCAAAAATGCTTTACAAATTTATCCTGCTAAAACCTGTAAGTGAAGGCAAATCCTGCTTTTGCGGAATTTGAAGCAGAAATTACCTCAAGTGCTCTGTCTAATCTCCGGTTATACTCAAGGGCAGAATCATAGGCATCCTTGCACTCCATAAGCTTAAAAGAGGCAAGAAGGAAAATACCCGCCTCTCTTGTGGATTCTCCGGATGCTAAAAGAGCTGAGGCTAACTGCATTAAAAGAAAGACAAATCCATTTGGATACCAGTTGTTGCTATAAGCATGACCAAGAGAAGGGAAAATAAGAGCTGCTCCAACACCTATCAGGGGGCTTTTTCTTTTGTTGTAATAAGTTAATATATCATCAGAATCTAAATTAATCCGCTCCTTGGCCTTAGCGTAACTTAATGGAACATCAGGTATTAAGTCTTCATCTAAATCAGGAAAATGAGAAATATAATTTATGAGTGCCTGCCATTCTGTGCCTGCAAAAATATGAGACTTATTTTCAATACCGGGCAAAAAAATAGCATTTCCATCTTTATCCTTGGGTGTTATTGCAAGAGCGGGAAGATATTTTTTAATATATGAGGAAATATTTAATAAAAAAAGATTTGCTCCAACTTTATATAAACTCCTGGTATCGGATGTATCAAGTAAAATATATTCCTCTTTTCCGGGAAGCAATTTTTCTATTCTTGTTATCTTTCTAAAATTTGGACGCAGGGGATTGTACCAGAATCGCATACCGGAGACCTGAAGAAGATACTCTGTACCTCTTGTCAGTGCTAAAAATATAGATAACTCCAGGATATTTTTTATTTCCCTGGGAGTAAGATAAAAACTAACCAGCGGATAACCCCCTATCTCCTCGGGCCCTGTGCCTAAAGAAACAACGCGAAATACATCTGAAGTTGTAATCTCTCCTGCATCAATATTGCCCCGTAAAAAGCCTGCTGGATAAAAGGTAAAATTGACAAAGTCCTCAGGCTGGATAGCATCAATAGCAAAGCGCAGGGCATCGGTTACCAGATCTCCAAGATTTGTGCCTGTTATATACTCACTTTCCTTCACCAGGTCAAAATCTGCCTTTGCCAGAGTTTCATTAAAAGATAACCCGAAAGGCGCAAGTATTTCTTTATCAATTATATCCCGGTAGTTTCTGACAACCTTTTTCATAGCCTTATCTTCTGAAACTATACTGTCAATTGCCAGCAACTGGTAGTTGCGCACGTAAGTTTTCTTCTCCTTTATGGATACCTCCAGTTTACCCAGATAATTTCCATAAGAGCCTGCCTGGAGTATAAAGGTGCTGCCAACTTGCACCGGTTCAAAAAGGACACTATGGCAGTGCCCACCCACAATAATATCTATACCTTCAATTAGTCTTGCAAGTTTTTTATCCTCTTCAAAGCCTGAGTGGGAAAGACATATAACAAGGTCAACACCTTTATTTTTGAGCTTGCCCACCACTTGTTGTATAAAATCACGATTATGTATAAACCTTAGTGGATATTTTCCCATTGCTTCCTGAGCCGCCTTTCTTCCTAATAAACCAATAATGCCAACTTTCAGTCCATTAGTAAGTGTTTTTATAATATAGGGCCGGATAATACCTGCATCGTAAAGTTTTTTCAGCTCATCATCACCCGCATGAAAGAAACTAAATTCCATATTGGAAGCGACAATGGGAACTATTTCCCCATCTTTATTTTCTATTGCAATATTAATAATGTTAGCTAAATTATCGGGTCCCCAATCAAACTCATGATTTCCCAAAGTTGTAGCATCATATCCAATGCTACTCATTAGTGTAAGCTCCGGGCTATAGGTTGTGGTCAAAAGATGATAAAGTGTTCCTATGATGAAATCACCAGAATCTAAAAGAAGCACGGGTTCATTTTGCGCTGTTTTAGCTTTCTTAATTTCTTCAACCGCAGCGCTCAAACGCGGCAATGCATCAAGATGTGAATGCAAATCATTGGTGTGCAAAATAGTCAAATTGTACTTAGCAAGCGCCACCTTAGAGCTTACAGGGGACAAGATTAAAACTGCGATGCATAAAATAGCCAGGAAAAACTGTACCAGGAAGGTTGCGCCTAATTTATATGTGGAATCTGCAGTTTTGAAATTAATCTTTCTCTTCCTGTGTCTAAGTCTATCAGGAGCCCTTTCTACCCAAAAAATCTGTAGCAAAAGCTCCTCTGTTGTCCTCTGGCCATCGGGCAAGTGTAGCACCCAGAACTTTTACAAAAAGAGTGTATCTTAAAAGGTAGCTACTTTTCTCATCAAATTTGATATGTGAGACCCACCATTTTTTTATCTTCTCACTATCAAGTTCGCTGGTAAATGAGACTATTTTTGTTTCACCTGACCAGATAAACAGAGGAAGTCCCATTTCACCTTCTGTCATCTTTATCTCGTTCAAGGAAAGCTCATACTCTACCCTATTTACAATGGGTGCTCCCGGCAAGACACTGGGATTATGTATCCTGAGAGTATGTTTTATTTCAGTCTCATCAGGTGTAATCTCTCCCCACTCAGAATGAAGTGATTCAATCTCCAGCCTGTAAAGTCCAAAATTGATGGTGCGCACATCCTCAACATTTACGCCTTCAAGTATGTTCGTCTGAAACTCGTTTTCCCACAAAAAAGGATAGAAAAAAGTCTCATCTCCCGAACTAATCTTAAGCTTTCCTTGCATCCTTGCTGTAGTTTTTTCACCATTTTTGATGTGAGAAAACCACCATTCATTAATGCTCTCATCATTATTGTCAATCTGGCTAATAAAGCGAATGAGAGTGCCTGCTGCTGTTTTTTCTACAACAGGCTCATCAACCTCCACCTCACACATTTTAACATCATTCAGGTAAATACTGCAAAAAACGGATAATGCAACCTCAGATAAATCTTTATCATCCAGAATAATCCGGGTAATGATAGTGGTTTTATCAGGAGAGGCAGGGCCCCAGGAATGGGAAATACTTTCTATGTTAAAAAAGGGCATTTTTCCCGTGCTTTCAGCTGATTTTTCTTGAGATAATAGCTGCGGACCCACCTGCGGGGAAACAGCTGAGCATGTGCTCCTCCCCGGGAACACTAAAGAAGTTACCAGAGCTATTACTATAACTGAAACTAACAGTGAAGCAGCTATTCTCATACCTTTTAGCTTTATTTTCAGACCTCCATAGCTTTTTTGCCAAAAATATGAAGATTTATTAAAATACCTAACACTTACTTTAGTAGAAAAACAACTAAAAAACCACAAATCACAATGTATTTTATATAAAAATATCAAAAATGAAAAGGGCTAACAGAAAAGCTTATTCAGGGCAAAAATATGAAAAAGGTAAAGAGAGTGAGTGGGCAAGAAGCATCTTTCACGCTGGTAGTGGAATAGCCATCGCTCTTATATACTATCTCACAGGAATAACGAAAAATTGGACTCTGGTAGTCCTGGGGGCTATTGCACTTTTTTTCCTTGCAGGAGATATTTCTCGCCAGTTTATGCCAAAAATTAATCATCTTGTCAGGAAAATTTTTAAACCTGTTATGCGTGAATATGAAAATACAAAAATTGCCGCATCAAGCTATTACGTTATAGGCTGCTGGCTGGCAATTTTTCTCTTTGCAAGAGAAGTGGCTTGTATCTGCATCCTTTTTCTGGCAATTGGTGATACCTTCAGCAAAATGCTAAGACAAATTTTAAAAAAAGAAAAAACCTTCTATCGCCCCTTGATGCTAATTTCCCTGAATTTTCTCATCAGTTTTTTAATTGCCTACTCCTTGCTAAAAACTACCGCTCAAGCAAATTCTATCCTTCCCTCTTTTCTGGGAGCATTAGGAGCAACTGCGGGCGAGATGGTTCCCAAAATTGATAATCTCACTATCCCTGTATTGGGCGGAATTTTGTTAACTGCAGGTCTTTATCTTATTGGCTGAAACACCAGGAATAACCACAAAGCTAAAGATTGAAAATATCATCCCTTACATGGGATAAAGAAGGTATGTTTTCCCTTATTTTTTGCTGGTAAGATATGTCTATTTCGGCAAAGATAACCATCTCTTTTTCTGAAGCTACAGCAAGCACTGTTCCCCAGGGGTCAACTATCATGCTCTTTCCCCAGGACCTTCTTTTGTAAATATCTTCTCCAATTTGGTCTGGAGCAACTATATAAAACTGGTTTTCTATAGCCCTTGCTCTCACCAAAACCTCCCAGTGGTCCTTGCCGGTTTCAAGGGTAAAAGCTGAAGGGATAAAAACAATTTGAGCTTCTTTTTTTGCCAGCCTTCTATAAAGTTCGGGAAATCTAACATCGTAGCATATGCTAAGACCAAATGATGCTATGGGAGTTTTAACCTGAACAACTTCATCTCCACCGCTTACCAATTTTGATTCATCACGGCAGGAGCCATCGGGCAAGGTTACATCAAAAAGATGAATTTTTCTGTATTTTGCAATAATCTTACCTGCAGGATTTAAAAAAATGCTTGTATTATAAAAAAGCTCTTCATCAGATTTTTCTAAGATGCTTCCACAGAGAAGATAAATGTTAAGTTTTCTGGCAAGCTCGCTTAAACGATTTATGCTTTTCCCCGGGATAGGTTCTGCATTTTCTTTTTTCTCCTCCATCTTCCCGGAAAAGTTAAACATCTCGGGCAAAGCCACAACTTTAGCTTCTGCCCCGGCTGCAACTTGAATAAACTCCTCTGCTTTTTTAAGATTAGCCTCTTTATCATTAACAGAG
>JACUUP010000184.1 GCA_014859225.1 Candidatus Aerophobota bacterium | reverse complement strand
GGGAACTTCCAGGGAAAACCCCATCTAACTTTTTGGGGATGATGAAAATATCCCTGATTAGTGAAATACTGACCAGGGATGGGGTAGATAATTTCCGAGAGAACTATACCTTATGGAAGGAGGTGATTATGCCTTAGGTTGAAGGAGAGAAAGTACCATAAAATGGTACTAAGACAAAAAACCAGGAAATTAAGAAGGAGGATAGCCAAATGGCAAATGTAGATGCGTACGAAAAAATAATGCAGGTTGCAGAGAAAAAAGAAGAGGTTTTTTTTGCAAAACAAAACGTCGTCGGAGTAGCAACAGGTCATAAAATCAAAGAGGGAAAGGATACAGGTGATCCCTGCATCTCGGTGCTTGTATCCCAAAAACTGGACAAGGCTTTGCTCAAAAATGAGGATATGGTACCGAAGGAAACCGAAGGATTCAAGACGGATATTGTGGAAACAGGTGATATTTTTGCGGGTCCTGCTGCTCCAGAAAAAGATGAAACGAATACGAGAGAAGAGATAGGCATTGAGGTACTCCGGCAGCGTATTAGACCCGCTATGGGAGGGTTTAGTGTGGGACATTACAAGATAACAGCGGGAACAATTGGCACATGTGTATATGATCTTAATCCCTTTCCCGGTGTTCCTCCACGGTACTACATCTTGAGCAACAATCACGTTCTCGCCAATTCAAATAATGCTCGTATTGGAGACCCAATCTTGCAGCCTGGTCCCTACGATGGAGGTGGAGTGCCACGCGATGTTATTGCTCGTCTGTCTAGATTTGTTCCCATCAGATTCAAGACCTCAACTGCTACTCCTTTAAACTATGTGGATGCAGCAGTTGCCGAAGGTAACTTCCACGATCTGAATCGAGAGATATACTGGATCGGATATGTAAAGCAGGTAAACAGTAATCCGAAAATAGGGGACATTTTGGAAAAAACAGGGAGAACGACCAACTTCACTACCGGAAAAATCACCGCTCTCAATGCAACTGTGGATGTAAACTTTGGTGGTGGTCTTGTTGCACGTTTTGCCAGGCAAATTGTGACTAGCGCCATGTCTGCAGGTGGCGATTCGGGAAGTCTTGTGTGCGATATCAGGGAAGGAGCAGTGGGGCTTCTCTTTGCCGGTTCCTCTCAAGTCACTATTATCAACAATATCCTATATGTACAGAGCCTTCTTGGAATAAGAATTCATCCATAGAGTAGGAGAAAAAAGTGAGTGTGCGTATTGAAGAGGTTATATCGAGCATTCAGGATAAGTGGATGAAGATGGAAGGAGTGGAAGGAATTGGTCAAGGAAAAATAGATGATAAGGATTGCATTATGGTATTTGTGAGTAGGAGTGCCCAGGAAATGAAGCAGAAAATCCCGGAAAAGCTGGAAGGATTTGTTGTAAGGGTAGAAGAGACTGGGATTATCCAACCTCAGAACCTGAGAAAGAAAAAGTAAGATATCGTCTTGAAACAGGGATTGTTTCATCCTTTTGAAGAAGATATACGGGATGTGGCAATCCCTGGAGAAAAAACGTTAAGAGGCAAAAGACGTTTCATGGTGAGAAAAAGGAGATGAGCATCCACTTTTTAAGTTTTCTGCAGATATTGAAATCACTCAAACGCCTCCAGTTCTGGGTGATAGTTATGATCATAGCTGAGCAGTTGGCCTGGTTTATAAAATGGTGGGCTGAGAAAAAGGGATTTAGTCTTCGGTGCCCGATATTGAAGTCAGGTTGAGGTAGAAACTCAATAGAGATGTTGAGGAGTACGTTTTACGTGCAGTGCTAATGCAATTGGTCAACTGTTAAATGCTCCGACCTGACCCCGGCACCTGGCAACAGCCCGGTTTCCTTTTGTTTCATTTATATCTTGCGAGTACCTCGGCAATAAGGAAATCTTGAATATCCATAAAATTTACCGTAGCATCCTTCTCTCAGCAGCATTTTAGCACCGCACCTGGGACACGTTTTGTCTGTTTGAAAGATAGTTCGACTTTCCTTTTGAATTACAATCCTATTATACGATTGTGTAAGTTTCTTACATTCACTGCACAATCGACCATAACCAGTGATCAGTGAATTATCTGGAAAGTCTTGAAGCCTTTTTACCTGTTTAGATTTGGGGCACTTCTTCATTTGACCA
Source organism: Candidatus Aerophobota bacterium (assembly GCA_014859225.1). Lineage (GTDB taxonomy): Bacteria > Aerophobota > Aerophobia > Aerophobales > B3-G15 > Kmv34. The sequence continues at coordinate 531 of JACUUP010000184.1, read as the reverse complement.
TTTTGTAATCTTTCTACGGTCTCACGTATATTTGTTAAGCGAGTGTTATATTTAGCTAATAGGGTTTGACCCATCTATCCTCAATGCAAAGTAAGAATGAGGCGTGCAAAGGTGATTTATAATGAGGGGAAAGTAACTCAAGTTATTTGGAGGGCTATGGAAACTATTGGGTAACTGAATGAAACGGCAATTACAACTTGAAGAAGAGTAGGGTAGGGGGTAAATATGGAAGCTTTAGCCTTGCATGTCCCACGGAAAATGATGATTTCAGCAAACGCTGGAAAAGAGATTATGAGTGAAACAATGCTCACGGAAAGACGAATCATGATTAAGGTGGAAAAGAGTCTGCGGGATGTGTTTCAAAGTATTGAATATTAGTGTGGGGTGTAGGATTTACGGATAAGTAGGAGAGCTTAGCTCTTGAGCACTTGATAGTTACCTTTATTGTGCATGAGCAGTGATTTTAACGTGATAGTCTAAACGACAAAGGTAATCGTAGCACTCATCCCAGGACAAACCGAATTCTCTCAC
>JACUUP010000183.1 GCA_014859225.1 Candidatus Aerophobota bacterium | reverse complement strand
CTTAGCTGCAATTTTGCTGTCTGAACGGTGTTGCGAAGTAACATTGCCGTGGTTACCGGACCGACACCTCCAGGAACAGGGGTGATATAAGAGGCTCTTTCTTTAGCAACATCAAATTCAACATCTCCAACTATTTTTCCCTGTACCCGGTTGATTCCAACATCAATGACAACTGCTCCCTCTTTTACCCATTCTCCCTTGATTAAGTTGGCTTTCCCAACAGCTACAATGAGTATCTCTGCTTTTTTTACATACTCAGGTAAGGTTCCTCTCTCCCCGGTGGCGATATGGCAGATGGAGGTTGTTACAAATTTATCCAGGAGCAAAAGGGCAGTGGGTTTTCCCACTATGTCGCTGTGTCCTACCATAACCGCTTCCTTCCCATAAAGTTCAATCCCGGTTGATTTAATGAGTTCAAAGGCGGCAAAAGCTGTGCACGGTCCAATAACAGGACTGCCATAAACTACCATTCCCATATTGGCGGGAGATATTCCCTCTGCATCTTTTTCTGGGTCAATGAGATGTTGGAAAGCTTTCGTGTTTAAATGTTGAGGAAGAGGCATCTGGAGAATTATTCCACTTACTGCAGGGTCTTCGTTTAACTTGTGAATGAAACTGGCAAGCTCTGCCTGAGTTATCTTGTTATCAAACTGACAAAGATTATATTTGATTCCCATATTTTCGCAGGATTTTTTCTGGGCTTTTATGTAAACTTTAGAGCCGGGGTCCTCACCTACCTGAATAGCAGAAAGAGAGGGAGGATGTCCTTTTTTCTTTAAATCCTCAATTTCTACTTTCAGCTCTTCCTTTATTTTATTGGCAATTTTCACTCCATCTATAATTTTAGCCGCCATTATTATCCTCCTAAAATAATCCTTTTGTTTTCCCGGTTTCCGGGTCAATATCCACATCAACAAAGGCAGGCCTTGAGGGAAGTCCGGGCATAGTCTGCATGGCTCCACATATAGGGTAGAAAAAGCCTGCCCCAACCGATGCTCTTATATCTCTCACGGGAAACTTGTAGTTTCGTGGAACACCTTTCCAGTCAGGGTCGTGGGAAAGCGAAAGGTGAGTTTTCGCCACATTAATCGTCATATTGCTGTATCCAAGTTTTGTGTAGAGTTTTATTTTTCTCTCAGCATCAGGGGAGTATTCTACTCCATCGGCAAGATAAACTTTTCGAGCAATGGTCTCAATTTTTTCTTTAATGGAAACATCATCGGGAAAAAGTAGGCTCATTTTGTGGGGCTTTTCTACTGCTTTTGCTACTTCTTTAGCTAATTCCTGCGTTCCGTCTCCTCCTTTTGCCCAGGCATCTGAAATAGCTACACCATCGGCTCCTGCTTTTAGAGCTTCTTTCCTTGCAAGTTCCACTTCCCTGTCAGTATCCGTGGTGAATCTGTTGATAGCTACCACTACTGGAATGTTGTACATTTTTGCAATTTCAATGTTACGGGCTAAATTTGCACATCCTTTCTCCACCGCAGGAAGATTTTCCGTTTCAATTGCTTTTTTAACAGCTGATAGCGGCATTCCCGGGCGAAAATGGAAGGCGCCTCCATGTTCCTTTAAAGCTCTGATAGATGCTACAACTACCGCACAGTCTACTTTCATTCCACTTTGTCTGCAGGCAACATCAATGAGTTTAACGAATCCGCAGTCAGCTCCAAAACCACTTTCAGTTACTACATAATCGGCAAGCTTTAGTGCTACAAGGTTTGCCATAACAGAGTTGTTACCATGGGCTACATTGGCAAAGGGAAATCCATGGCAAATCATGGGATGTCCTTCAGTTGATTGGACAAGGTTTGGTTTTAAGGCATCCTTCAAAAGAACTGTCATTGCTCCTGCTACTTTCAGGTCCTCACAGCTAACCGGTTTGTTATCATAGGTATAGCCGACGACTGCTCTACCCAGTCTTTCTCTCAAGTCCTTGAGACTGTTAGTAAGAGCAAGGATAGCTGCAGTTTCGGTGGCTACAGTTATATCAAAGTTAGCAACTCTTGGATATCCATTTTTTCTACCCCCCAATCCGATGACAACCTCTCTTAAAGCACGGGAATTTAAATCCTGGCAGTACGTCCAGGTAATGTTTAACGGGTCAATATTTAATTTATTTTTGTGAGTGATACTGGCATCCACAGCTGCAGCACAGAGGTTCTGAGCTGTTTCTACAGCGTGAATGTCACCCGTAAAATGAAGGTTTATATTTTCCATAGGCAAAGCTTGAGAGTATCCACCCCCCGTTGCACCTCCTTTTATACCAAAAGTTGGTCCTTTGGATGGCTGGCGGAAGGTATTAATTACTTTTTTGCCTTCCCTCTGCATCAATTTGTACAAGCCTTGCCCCAGGCCAAAAGCAGTTACTGTTTTTCCCTCTCCCAGAGGGGTGGGAGTAAGGGCGGTTACTGTAATGAGCTTGCCATCGGGTCTATCTTTTAGCCTTTCCAGGAGTTTCTTATAGTCAATTTTAGCCATATATTTTCCATACGGCTCAAGCTCATCATCCAGGATTCCGGCATCCTTGGCGACTTCACTTACTGGTATTAGTTCAGCTTCCTGGGCAATATCCAGGTCACTTGGTACAGGCTCTCTTCTTTTTACTGGCATTATCAAGCCTCCCTTTCACGATTTTTTAGCAGTTTCTATTAAACTAATTACTTCTGCTCTTGTTGCAGG
>JACUUP010000182.1 GCA_014859225.1 Candidatus Aerophobota bacterium | reverse complement strand
TAAAATAAAAGGAAAAAATGCGTAAAGTTTTTCTGAAAAAGATTTTGTCTGCAAGTTGTTAGAATCATATGTTTTCACATTCTCTTCCTCCAGTAAACTTTTTTATATAAGTTTTCATTCACACCCCAGAGCTCCTCCTTTTTCTCTTTAAAAAGCCTTAGTGTTATTTTAAAAATTATTGAAAAGAGGGAAAATATGAGAGTAAATGAAGAAGAAATAAAGGATATGATAAATATCCAGACCTTACCCGATAAAGATAAGAGATTGTGTGGTCTGATGGAGTATATTATTAAACAAATTGTAGATAGTCCAGATGAGGTAGAAGTTCGGCAAAAAGAAGGCAGGGGAACTGTTGTGCTGGAGGTTTCTGTAGCTAAGGAAGATACAGGTAAAGTTATAGGAAAAAGAGGAAGAGTGGTTGATGCTCTGAGGACCATTGTGGGAGCGGTAGCAGCAAGTAAATTTAAGAAATGGGTGATGGTTGAGGTTTTAAAAGGGTAAATCAAATGATTATAACAGGAAAGATAGGCATAACTATCATATGTTTAATTTTACCTTTGCTAATATTAAACTTTACTCAAAAATCAGCAGAGGGAAGACCTGAAATTAACCTTCCTGAGCCGCGTATAGATAGCGAATTTTCACTGGAACAAACCTTATTAAAGAGAAGGTCAATTAGAGATTATACTGATGAGCCTTTAACTCTTTTTGAAGTTTCCCAGCTATTGTGGGCAGCTCAGGGAATCACTGTGAGGTGGGGTGGACGAACTGCTCCTTCGGCTGGAGCTCTTTATCCTCTGGAGGTTTATTTAGTTGCAGGCAATGTCCAGAATTTAGCTCCAGCTATCTACAGATATAATCCTGATGGACACAAATTAATCAAGGTTAAAGATAAAGATGCAAGGGCCAGGTTAGCTGAAGCTGCCCTCGGGCAGAGCTGTGTCAGGCAGGGAGCAGTTAACATTGTGTTTACTGCCATTTATGAGAGGACAACTATAAGATACGGAGAAAGAGGAATCAGGTATGTTCACATTGAAGCAGGACATGCCGCTCAAAATGTTTGTCTGCAGGCAACTGCCTTAGGGCTGGGAGCGGTTCCCGTTGGTGCTTTCAGGGATAGAGAGGTTAAAGATGTTCTTGGTTTACCGGCAAACGAGGAGCCCCTGTATATATTACCAGTAGGAAAAATCAAGCATAGGTAAATTGTTAACCAAATTTATCAAGCGTGTGGTTTTACTCCTGGGGAGCTTAAATTTTATAGCTGGCTTATTTGAGTTTCTGGGATTGACAATTTCTTGATTTTTTTTAGACTTACTGGTGTATATATTTATGTGTATCTGTATTATAAAGGAGGTGTTAAAAATGTCGGAAGAGGTAAAAGAGAAAATAGATCATCCTGTTCCTTGTCCTCCCAATCCGAGATGGGTAGCTAAGATGCTTACTGTTTACCCTAAGGGTGTTGCTAAAAAATTAGAACCTTATCGTAATTGTCCTAATGTAGCCAAGGAGATAGAGAAGATATTAAATGAAGAAGGTCGGGAAAGTGGATAGTGATAATGAGTTTGAGGAAATAAATAAAAAGTTAATTGATTTGGAGTGGAGGGTGAGGTTTTTGGAAATGGGTATGGAGGATTCGGTAGAGTTTTCAAAGTTTGTAATAGATTGCCTATCTGAATTGGAGGAAAATATAAAAAAATTGAAAGAAAGATAGGTTAACGTGTCTAAGAGTAACCAAGATTTGACTGATGTAGAAAAAGGGGTCTTATCTCAGCTTTCCGATAAGCTCGGTTTTCGCTTTGTGGTTGCCTCTGGTAGGCAGGGACAGGCAGTCTTATCTAACGAACAAACGATTAAAGTAAAAATTACTGACCCGGAGCTAAAGCAGATATTGTTAGATAAGAAACCTGTAAATTACCAGGCGAAGCTGGTTAGATGCGGGAAAGAGATAGGGAAAATTGCTATTTTGGATATAAAGAAAATAAAGACAGGGTTAGAGAAGGCCATTAGTGAAATTAAATTAAAGAATCTTGAGAAAGGGAAATCAGATATGTTCACATTGAAGCAGGACATGCCGCTCAAAATGTTTGTCTCCAGGCAACTGCTTTAGGGCTGGGAGCGGTTCCAGTTGGTGCTTTCAGGGATAGAAAGGTTAAAGATGTTCTTAGCTTACCGGCAAACGAAGAACCCCTGTATATCCTACCCATAGGAAAAATCAAGCATAGGTAGGAGGAGTTGTTTGACCAAATAAGTAAATGTGGTAGTTTACAGTAAAAATAAAAGGTGTGGACAAGTGACATTATTAGCTCTTAGAAGCTTAAGATGCTGGAAGTGCGTCCAAATAAAATTCCTTTGAAGAGGCAAAGATGAGGATAATTATTGAGCCTGATTATGAAGCTGTAAGTAGAAAAGCTGCACAAATTGTAGCAAAAAGAATAAGAGAAAAGCCAGATATAGTTCTTAGTCTTGCCACGGGAGAGACTCCTCTCGGAATGTATCGTGAACTTATCCGTATGCATAGGGAAGAGAATCTTGATTTTTCAAGGGCAACCACTTTCAATTTAGATGAATACTGGCGCATCCCATCTTCCCACCCCCAGAGCTACCATTATTTTATGTGGAAGAATTTTTTCTCACAGATTAACATAAACCCGGATAACGTTCATATTCCTTCCGGAACAGTGGATGATATAGATACGTATTGTCTTTGTTATGAGAAGGAAATAAAAA
>JACUUP010000021.1 GCA_014859225.1 Candidatus Aerophobota bacterium | reverse complement strand
GTTGCTGCGGCAAAAAACAGAGCTCCCCGGGAGATTCAAGAGGCAATAGATGCAGGAATTCAAATTATAGGTGAGAATTATGTTCAGGAGGCAGAAGAGTCCTTTGCAACTTTCAGTGGGAAAGTCAAATGGCACTTCATAGGACATCTGCAAAAAAACAAGGTAAAAAGGGCGGTAAAGATATTTGATTTAATTGAAACGGCTGATTCTGTGGAACTTGCCGAGGAAATAAATAAAAGATGTGCCAGTATGGGGAAAGTTATGCCTGTTTTATGCGAGGTGAATATAGCCAGGGAAGAAAAAAAATCAGGGGTTTTCCCTGAAGAAGTTGAAAAACTTGTGAGAAAAATATCTACTTTAAAGCACATTAAAGTTTCTGGGCTTATGAACATGGGTCCTTTTCTTGATAACCCGGAAGATGTAAGAGTTTATTTTAAAAAAACAAGGCAGATTTTTGAAGAGATAAAGAAAAAATCCATTCCCAATGTGGAAATGAAGTATCTTTCTATGGGAATGAGCAGCTCCTATAAAATTGCCATTGAAGAAGGGGCAAATATTGTGCGCATAGGAACAAAAATTTTTGGTCCCCGGGACTTGACAGTTATGTAATATGATGTAGGATAAAATCAACAAACGATGAGAGTATTTATTGCAGTAGAGCTACCGCAGCAGGTCAAAAAAGAAATAGCTGCGATTCAGAATAAAATAACGGATACCACCAATAAAATAAAATGGGTGAGTCCAGCTTCCATGCACATCACCCTTAAATTCTTAGGAGAGGTGCAAGAAAAAAGATTGGATAAGGTGTTTGATATTTCACAAGGGGTAGCAGATAAATTTAATCCTTTCTCTGTTGAGATAAAAGGAACGGGAGCTTTTCCTGAAACTGGAAACCCAAAAGTTTTGTGGGTCGGAATAAAAGAGGGCTCGGCTGAACTTGCCCGAATGGCGGCTGAGTTGGAAAAAGAACTTTTTAAGGATGGTTTTCCCGGGGAAAGAAAAAAATGGACACCTCACATCACCCTGGGAAGAGTTAAGCAGTTAAAAGATACACATTCTATAAAGGAGCTAATCGGCAAGGAAAAAGAAACCTCAGGGGGAAAAATGAAAGTGGAAGAGATTGTTGTATTGCAAAGCCAGCTTACTCCTCAAGGAGCAATACATACACCCCTGAAGCGGTTTTCCTTGAAAAAGGACTAATATGGAGCAAGAAAAATTTAAGGCATTAGAGGTTGCCAGGCGCCAAATAGAGCACCAATTTGGCAAGGGTGCAATAATGAGGCTGGGAGAAAGAGCTGCCCGCATGGACGTAGAAGTAATACCCACGGGGAGTCTTTCTCTTGATGCGGCATTAGGGATAGGAGGTATTCCCAGAGGAAGAGTAATAGAAATTTTCGGTCCTGAGGGCTCAGGCAAAACCACACTTGCTTTGCATGTAGCCGCTGAGGCTCAGAAAAAAGGAGGGATAGTTGCATTTATAGATGCCGAACATGCTCTTGACCCAATATACGCAGAAAAATTAGGGCTGGATGTGGAGAATATCTTTATCTCTCAGCCTGATTCAGGTGAGGACGCCCTTGAGATAACCGAAACCCTGGTGCGCAGCAACGCTATAGACCTTATCATTATAGACTCGGTAGCGGCACTTGTTCCTCGTGCAGAGCTGGAAGGAGAAATGGGAGATGCTCATATGGGACTTCAGGCAAGGCTTATGTCTCAAGCTCTTAGAAAACTCACCGCTACAATAAATCGCTCCAAAACCTGTACCATATTCGTCAATCAGCTAAGAATGAAAATTGGAGTTCTCTTTGGTAACCCGGAAACCACTCCCGGGGGCAGAGCTTTAAAATTTTACTCCTCAGTTAGAATAGATATCAGGAGAAAAGCCTCCATAACCAAAGGAGAACAGCAGATAGGAAACCGTGTTAGAGTTACTGTGGTGAAAAATAAGTTAGCCCCACCTTTCAGGAAAGCCGAGTTCGACATCATCTTTGGACAGGGAATCTCTCAGGAAGGATGTATTCTGGATTTAGGGACAGATACCGGAGTAATTACAAAATCAGGCACCTGGTATTCCTACGAAGACACTCAAATTGGCCAGGGAAAAGAAAATGCCCGTGAATTCTTAAAAAATCCCGATAACAGACCAATGCGCCAGGAGATTGAACAAAAAATAAGGGAGAAGTTGGGACTCATTAAAAAGCCTGTGCAGGAAAAAACTGTAGAAAAAAAAGAGAAACCTTAGCCTGTAAATAAGCTCTATATAGAATCCGGGGGGGGAGAAAATAGCTAAAAGGCAAGGATTTTGTAATGAAGAAGGTGTTGGTACTGGTATCCTTATTTTTTTTCTTATTTGTTCAGTCATCTCAAGCTGAACAATATTTTTCTGTAAGTGAGATAAAGCTAAACTCTCAACCCACATTTAGCCAGATACTTATCCGGGTTCCAGAAGGCACAGGATATGTAGCAGGAGAACTTAGCAACCCTCCCAGGATTGTGCTGAACCTTTTTCCCCTTAAAATAAACCTTGCCCATCAACAAATGAGTGTATCGGACAAATTTGTCCAGGAAATTCATCTATTAAAAGAGTCAGAAAATGTGGTAAAAGTTATAGTTGAGCTTAACATTTCTAATTATAATTTTGGTATCTCCTTTCAAAACCAGGCAAAAGTTATAGTCATTGATATAAGACCACCAGAAAAAGATATAATCACAGCTCTGCTAAAAGTAGAAGAGGTAGATGCTGCAGAAAACCCTTTATATTTCGACCCCTGGCAAAATGCCCCCCAGAGAAAAGAAAGAGGAATTTATAGAATTGTAATTGATGCCGGTCATGGAGGAAAAGACCCGGGAGCAATCGGACCTTCTGGACTAAGAGAAAAGGATATAACCTTAGCAATAGCTAAAAAACTATCAGAGCTTTTGAAACAAAACTCCCAGTTTGAAGTGGTCCTTACCCGGAGCAGCGATGAATTTATTTCGCTTGACAGAAGAGCTGAGATAGCGAACCAGGCAAGGGGAGAGCTTTTTATAAGTATACATGCAAACGCTGGCTGGGATATGCGAGATAGAGGCGTGGAGACCTTCTATAACTCCCAGTATGCCTATGGGGAGGGAGCAAAAGATGTGGCAATACGTGAAAATGCCGCATTTGGTGCAAATGACCTTCCCTTTAGTGTGCAAAATATTATATGGGACCTTATCCAGAACCAGTATCGCCAGGAGAGCAAGGAGCTTGCCCAAATTGTCCAGGAAAAATTGGCCAAGATAACCGGTGCGCCAGATAGAGGGGTAAAATCAGCTCCTTTCTATGTCCTGCGGGGAGCAAGTATGCCGGCTGTCCTGGTTGAAGTTGGGTTCATTTCTAATCCCCTGGAGGAAAAGAAATTAAAAGAGACAGAGTACCAGAAAATTATTACCACAGGGATACATAAGGGAATTGTCAGTCATGTTAATTCTTTCAATAAAAGACTAAATACATCAAGAGAGTAATGCAAAAATACACCTATGAGAAAAAAAATCCTTGTATTCTTTGGTCTTCTGGTAGTATCCTTTATCGCCGGGATAATATTTGCTCCATTCATACAGGAAGGTTCCTACCCGCTTAAAGAATGGGTGGATAAAGCCATCCATCCACCAGGCATAAGCAGGATGGTTATTCTGTACTTTTCTACACCAGAGGAAGAAGTTCTTACACCCGTTGAAAGAAAGATAACTCTTCCAGAAGGAACCAATAGCCAGATTAAAGCGATTCTCCAGGAGCTCATAAAAGGACCTCAAGATACATCTTATGAGCCTACCCTTCCTGCAGAAACGAAAATAAGAGCTGCTTATGTCAGGGAAAGCACTATTTACGTGGATTTTTTCTCACCTTTAACAGAAAAACATCCCGGAGGAACATCAGCAGAACTTATAAGTATATATTCAGTTGTCAACACTCTCCTTGAAAATTTTCCTGCCTATTCTCAAGTTCAAATTCTAATAGATGGCAAACCTCAACAAACCTTAGCCGGTCACATTGATATTAGAGGACCTTTTGCAAAAAATAGCGAAATCGTTAAAAGACCGAAATAGTTAAACATCTAACTTGACAATGATGCTCATTCTCCTAAAATTTACAAACATACTAAAAAACGGGGGATACAATGGTTAAAAAGGTAATAATGCCTAAACTGGGCGAAACTATGGAAGAGGGTGAAATAATAAAGTGGCTAAAAAAAGAAGGTGATGAGGTGGAAAAAGGCGAGCCTCTGCTTGAAATAGCAACCGACAAAGCTAATATGGAAGTTGAAGCTACCACATCAGGATATCTTAGAAAAATTATGGCTAAGGAAGGAGAAAAAGTTGCTGTGACCAAAGAGATAGCCTATATCGCTGATTCAATGGAGGAGAAGATACCATCAGAAGAGGAAGTTCCCTTCAGGAAAAGTAAAGAAGAGACTATTCTTGAAAAAGAACCAGAGGAGGAAAAGCCCCCCACTGAGGAAGGAGTGATTAAAGCTTCCCCTCTTGCCAGAAAGCTTGCCCGGGAAAAAGGAGTAGACATTACAAAGATAAAAGGAACAGGACCGGGGGGAAGAATAGTTAAAGAGGATGTGCTTGAAGCTGCTGAAATAAAGACTAAACCAGAGCTGGAGGAAATATCAGTTGAGGAAAAAGAAATAACCCCCTCCAGAGTAGAGAAAATAATGGCAGAGAGAATGCAAAAGAGCAAAAAAGAGATTCCCCATTTTTATCTTACCATGGAGGTTGATTTCTCCCAGGCGGCAAAACTAAGAAAGGCTTTGGTTGAGGAATTTGAAGAAGAAAAAAAGATTCGTATAACTTACACTGATTTAATAATTAAAGCCTGTGCAAAAGCTTTGCGTAAATTCCCGCGGGTAAATTCCTATTACAAGGAAGGAAGAATAATCTCATTATCCCGCGTGAATTTAAACCTTGCCATAGCAAGGGAAAAGGGACTGGTAGTTCCCGTAATAAAGGAGGCGGATAATAAAGACTTATTTGAGGTTGCCAGGGAAAGACAAAATTTACTTAAAAAAGCAATTGAAGATAAGCTAACTATTCAGGATATGGAAGGAGGAACTTTTACTTTATCCAACCTGGGAATGCTCGGGATAAAGAACTTCTCTGCTATTATAAATCCACCTCAGGTATGCCTTCTGGCTATCGGGGAGATAAAAGAAAAGGCTATAGCAAGCGAAGGGAAAATTCTCATAGCTCCGGTAATGGAGATGACTTTGTCCTGCGACCACAGGGTAGTTGATGGATATGTTGGCTCTAAGTTTCTTCAGGAAGTAAAAAAGGCTCTGGAAAAACCTGCACTTCTTTTAGTCTAAAAAGGTTTACACTAAAAGACCTCTGAAAAAAAGGAAGTGAAAGATTATGTTCACTGGTATAGTGGAGGAGATAGGTAAAATTACTAAAGTGATGACATCTCCCATTTTTCAGCTTATCATAGAAGCTGAAAAAGCAACACAGACCCTTGATGTTTCTGACAGTATCTGCACAAATGGGGTTTGTCTTACTGTTACCAGGAAAAAGGGTACAAGCTTTGAAGTCCAGATAATGCCCCATACCTTACAAAAAACGAATCTTGGGGCGCTAAAAGCTGGAGATAAAGTTAATTTAGAAAGGGCTCTTCTAACTAACTCCTTCCTGGGAGGACATTTTGTAACCGGAGATATAGATGGTCTGGCAAGATTGGAAAAAGTTAAACGAGAAACTTCTCAATGGACATTAACTCTAAGGGCCCCGTTTAACCTGAAAAAATATATTGTCTCCCAGGGAAGAGTAACTCTTGAGGGAGTTAGTCTTGCTGTGGCGAGAAAAGAAAAGGATACCTTTGCAGTATGCCTTATACCCCATACTTTAAATAACACAACCTTAAGCCATCACAGAGAAGGTGACCTTTTAAACCTGGAAGTTGATATTCTGGCAAAGTATGTGGGAGAAATCATCACCTCTGAAGAGAGGAAGGGGATAAATTTGGACCTTTTGAAGATGGCAGGGTACTGAGAAAATTCCTTCAATCAAAGGAGACAAAACTAAGGAAACCAGATTACCTGAAACAAAATGAGGCTTAAGTATGAGCGATATAAATAACTTGATGAGCGTAGAGGAAGCCCTGGAGGATTTTAAAAAAGGGAAAATAGCTATTGTGGTTGATGAAAAAGATAAAGATAGTGGAGGAGAACTTGTTATCCCGGCTTCCTGCCTCAAACCAGAAATAATAAATTTTATGAGCAAATACGGTCGGGGTCTTGTTTGTGTAGCTATAACTTCTGAGAGAGCAAAACAGCTTGGACTTTCTCCCATGGTTAACGGAAATACATCTTTAAAGGGAACCATTTTTGCTATTTCCGTGGATGCAAAGAAAAATATAAGCGGGGGCATCTCAGCTTATGACCGGGCTCAAACTATTAAAGCAATAATTGACCCGCATACAAAAAGTGAAGACCTGGTAAAACCAGGACATGTTTTCCCGCTTATTACCCGTGAAGGAGGAGTTCTTGTCAAAGCAGCACCTCCAGAGGCAGCTGTTGATCTGGCAAGGGCTGCGGGATTTTATCCGGCAGGAGTTATCTGTGAAATAATAAATGAAGATGGATATGTGGCAAAGCTTCCTGAACTTAGACAATTTGTTAGGGTTCATGGAATGAAAATATGCACCATAGCTGATGTAATAAATTATAGATGGAAAAAGGAAAGGCTGATTGCAAAGGAAATCGTTACCTCTCTTCCCACCGCCTTTGGAAAATTTACTCTCATAGGCTACAGAAGTCTGATAGAAAATAGAGTACATCTTGCAATTGTAAAAGGAAAGGTGAGGGGTAAAGAAGATATTTTGGTGAGAGTGCACTCACAGTGTTTAACTGGAGATGTTTTTAAGTCCCTTCGCTGTGATTGTGGTCAGCAACTTGATACTGCTTTGAGTATAATAGCGCGCAAGGGATGTGGAGTTCTTTTATACCTCAACCAGGAGGGAAGAGGCATAGGTCTTTTAAATAAACTGCGGGCTTACCGGCTCCAGGATGAGGGAATGGACACGGTGGAAGCAAATGAAAAGCTTGGTTTTTCTCCTGACCTGAGAGATTACGGAATAGGAGCCCAGATACTTGCTGATTTAGGACTGCATAGAATAAAACTTCTAACGAACAATCCCCGAAAAATTGTGGGATTGAAAGGCTATGGTCTGGAGGTGGTAGAGAGGATACCTCTGGAAATAAAACCTAACAAACTAAATATATCTTACCTTGAAACTAAGCAAAAAAAATTGGGGCACATACTAAATCTTTGTTCAGAACAAGGAGAAAAAAGTGAACATCTATAAGGGAAAAATTACAGGAGAAAATCTTAAATTTGGAATAGTTGTTTCCCGTCATAATGAACTCATCACTAAAAAATTACTTGAGGGTGCTCTTGATGCTCTGATAAGACACGGCACAAAAGAGGAAGATATTGAAATAGCCTGGGTCCCCGGGGGTTTTGAGATTCCCGCAATAACTTTCAGAATGCTGAAAAAGGGTGGATTCAATGCCATAATCTGTCTGGGAGCTGTTATAAAAGGAGATACACTCCACTATGAAGTGATTGCAGGACAGGTTTCAAGAGGTATTGCCACACTTGCAATGCAGTCAGAGATTCCCATAATATTTGGTGTAATCACAACAGATACTCTGGAGCAAGCTATTGAGAGAGCTGGGACAAAAGCAGGAAATAGAGGATGGGATGCCGCCATTTCAGCTATGGAAATGGCAAACCTCTATACCCAGATTACGTAGTGTAATGACAGGCGAGACGCCTGTCCTACGGTCTCCTTTAATGAAACGGGGACAAAAAAACATAAAAGAGCTTATAAAATGGGCAAGGGATTACTTAATTTTAAAGAAGCTGCCCAATCCTCAGCTTGTAGCAGAACTTGTGGCTGAAGAGATTACGGGGAAAGACAGGATAAACTTTTACCTTGAACCTGAAATAACAGTTGATGACAAACAGGAGGACTTGTTTAAAAAAAATATAAGAGGATGTGGGAGAAAAATCCCTCTTGCATATATTACGGGCAAGCAGCATTTTATGGGAGATGTATTTTTTATTCGTCCGGGGATTTTCATTCCTCGTCCAGAAACCGAAGTCCTGGTGGAGGAAGCTTTGCAGCTTATCCAAAAACTAAATAAAGAATGTCCCGGGCGAGAAATAATAGTGGTAGATATCGGGACAGGGAGTGGAAATATTGCCATAAGCATAGCTAAAAGAATAAAAAAAGTCTTTATTTATGCTACAGACATATCTAACTACGCTCTGCAGATAGCAAAACGAAACGCCTGCTTTCACGAAGTTCAGGAAAGAATAGAGTTTTTGCCGGGAGATTTATTTTCTCCCCTTAAGGAAAAGAAGCTAATGGAAAGAATAGATATGATAATCTCCAACCCACCTTATGTTGAAGGAAAAAAAATGAGATACCTACCAGAAGAGGTAAAAAAGGAACCAGATTTTACTTTAAACGGAGGAGAAGAAGGATTAGACTTTTACCAGAAAATAATCCCTGCTTCATATGTTTGGCTTAGAAAAAATGGATTTTTAATGTTAGAGATTAGCTGTGACCAGGCTAAAAAAGTTACACAAATACTCTATGAAAGGTTCAAGAATTTGCCTCAAATTTTTTACGATTTAGAGAATAATACACGGGTGGTATGCATCCGAAAAACATAACCAAACCTTTAAAATGTTTTATAGAGTTTTTGAACGATCAAACCTGCGCTTTGAACGAAGATTGAAAATTATAATAGGAATTTTGCTTTTTATTTTTTCTATAATTCTAGTAAGAGCAGCATGGCTCCAGATAGTCCAGGGGGAAAGATACCGCAATTTGTCTCAAACCTCCCGCTTGAGATTAATACCCCAGCCCAGTCCACGCGGATTGATTGTAGATACACAAGGCTCTATCATTGGCGATAATGTGGCATCTTTTTCCGTGGGTATAATACCGGAAAATATCAGGGAGCCAGAGCAAATTCTGAATAAATTAAAAGCGGTCCTACCTGAGATTAATGTTGAGCTTTGTAAGGAAAAAATTAAAAAAACCAATAATCCCTTCCGCCCCGTTATCATTCAAGAAAAAATAGATTTATCTAAAGTAACCTACCTTATGGAAAGAGAACAAGAATTTCCTGGAGTTGTGATAATTACCGAACCTATAAGGAACTACCCTCAAGAAAAACTTTTAGGAAATGTGGTTGGATACGTAGGTGAAATCAGTGAACAAGAACTAAAAAACCCTGCCCTTTTGAGAATAGAAGCAGGAGACCTGGTGGGAAAAACAGGTCTGGAAAAAGCCTATAATCAATATCTGCAGGGGGAAAAGGGGGGTAGACAGGTGGAAGTTGATGCATACGGTAGAGATTTAAAAATAATATCTGAAAGAGCACCTTTGCCCGGAGATACTATTTCATTAACCATAGACCTTACTATGCAAAAAATCGCGCAAGAAGAAATGGGTGAGAGAAATGGAGTGGTTTTACTCGCCAATCCCCATACGGGCAAAATACTATCTATGGTTAGCCTTCCTTCTTTTGACCCCAATTTATTTGCCCAAAGAATCTCCCGCGAAGAATGGCTTGAAATTTCTCAGCATCCTACCTCCCCGCTTGAAAATAAAGCAATACGAGGAGAATATCCTCCTGGTTCTACTTTTAAAATAATAACTCTGGTGGCAGGCCTGGAGGGAAAAGTCATAACGCCTGACACAACTTTCACCTGCAGCGGGTCCTATCAAGTAGGTAACAGAATTTTTAAATGCTGGAAAGAAGAAGGACACGGCAAAATAAACCTCAAGGAGGCATTTATCCACTCCTGCAATTCTTATTTTTATCAATTAGGACTTAAGGTAGGAGTAGAAGAAATGGCAAAATATGCGCGCGCATTCGGTCTGGGTGAGTCTACCCGCATTGACCTTGCCTCAGAGAAAGTAGGACTGGTTCCCACAGCTGAGTGGAAAAGGCAAAACTACAAGGATTCCTGGTATCCGGGTGACACAGCGAATCTATCAATCGGACAGGGATACGTCCTCGCAACTCCCATCCAGATGCTAAATATAATAAACGCTGTAGCTAACGGAGGATATCTTGTTCGGCCCTATCTGGTAGAAGAAATTTTCAATCTTAAAAATGACACTGTCTTTCAATCTTCCCCCGAAAAAATAAGCAAGGTACCTGTTTCAAATGCTACACTAACTCTCCTGCGGGAAGCCGCCTTTGGAGTAGTGGAAAAAGGCACTGGATGGCGAGCTAAAAACAACATAGTAAAGGTAGCTGGAAAAACGGGGACTGCTCATGTGCCGGGTCAAAATCCTCACAACTGGTTCATCGGATACGCTCCTGCAGATAATCCAGCTTTATCCATACTGGTTCTGGTTGAGCATCGTGAAGAAGATATATCTATTGCTCCTGAAATAGCGGGAAAAATATTTTCCAGAATATTTCAAAAAAAAATTCCAGAGAAAATTTAAGTAAATAATTGTATTTTAACTAAAAATTCAGGATACATTGAAATGAAATTTGTGAGCAGCAAGAAAATAGATAAATATCTACTCATGCCCACTCTATTGCTCCTGGCATGGGGACTGTTCCATTTTTACATAATTTCCATTGATGGCTCATATTACTATTTCCAAAGACAGCTTATATGGGTAGCATTAGGATTTTTTTTCCTTTTTTTGTTTTGTTTTATACCGGTGAAGCTATGGTCTAAATTAGCTTATATAATTTTTTTGGCTACAGTTATCCTGTTAGCCCTGGTGCTCATAAGAGGAGAAGTTGTTTTTGGAGCGAGAAGATGGCTGGAGATAGGCCTGGTTAGACTACAACCTTCAGAGTTTGCCAAAATTGCCCTTATTATTACCCTGTCCAGGCTATTAGCTAAGCGTGAGCAAATTAAATGGAACATCGCCTGCTTGTCGTTTGTTTTAACTTTGCCTTTGTTCATCTTAATTGCAGCTCAACCAGACTTAGGTACAGCGTTCATTATTTTTTCTATATGGCTAATCCTCTTGTTTGCCTCAGGCATATCATTGAGAAGATTTGTTGCTATCTTAGGCATAATAGCTGCCTTCATTCCTATTTCTTATAATCTACTTCAACCTTATCAAAAAATGCGAATTATGAGTTTCCTGAATCCTTATCAGGACCCTCTGGGCGCAGGGTGGAGTTCACTCCAATCAAAAATAGCACTTGGTTCAGGCATGCTTTTTGGCAAAGGAATAGGGGAGGCAGCTCATACAAAGCTTAGATATTTGCCCCAACCTTTCACTGATTTTATTTTCTCAAGCATGGGTGAACAATGGGGATTTATAGGAGTATTAATGCTAATAACCGCCTATGCAATTATAGTTGTGCGCGGCATCCTGATTGCTTTGAGCAAAGGTAACAGTTTCCCCGGTCTTCTTGCCACGGGAGTTACAACACTTATTGCCATTCAAGCTTTTGTAAATATGGGAATGGCTTCGGGTATTATCCCGGTTATCGGTATTCCTCTACCTTTCATAAGCTATGGTGGAAGCTCAACTATACTTTTTCTCTCAGGTATAGGAATTTTGCTTGCCATCAGCAAGGAGAAGTGATATAAAGGTGAAGATAAAATGAATTTCACAGAGCTACTTCAGGAAAAAAGGGTTATCTTTTTTGATGGAGCTATGGGAACCTCTCTTCAGCCCTACCTTAGAGCGGGTCTACCTCCGGAAAAACTGAATCTGGTGTTTCCCCAAAAGGTTAAAGCAGCACATCTATCCTACATAAAACAGGGAGTTGATGTGATAGAAACTAACACATTTGGAGCGAATCGTATTAAACTGGATAAATTTAATTTAACACAAAAACTCAAGGATATTAACTACCATGCTGTTAAAATAGCAAAGGAAACCGCTTATTCTCAACTGGTTGGGGCATCCATTGGACCACTGGGAAATTTAGTCCAGCCCTGGGGAGAGATTACAAGTTCACAGGCACTTGAGGTTTTCAGGGAACAAATTGAAATTTTAGCTGAGGCAGGTGCTGACATTGTGGTTATAGAAACCATGATGTCTTTGAAGGAGGCAAAAATAGCGGTGGTAGCAGCAAGAGAGGTTTGTGATTTGCCGGTAGTTTGCCAGCTAACTTTTGGAGAGCAGGGTAGAACTTTAACCGGTACCGATGCTGAAACAGCGGTTTTTACTTTAGAAGCACTAAATATAGAGGTTTCAGGAGCAAACTGCAGTATTGGACCCGAACAGATGTTTCCTGTAGTCAAAGCTATGGTATCTTGCGCCAGCAAGCCTCTCATTTTCCAGCCCAATGCTGGAAATCCTCACCTGGTCAAAGGAAAAACTGTCTTCCCTGTGGGCCCGGAAGAGTTTTCGGAGTGGGCAAAAAAATTTGTGGAAAGTGGAGTTAAAATTGTTGGCGGCTGTTGCGGAACTACGCCTGAACATATTGCCGCCATGGTTAAAAATATAAAAAATATCTCGCCCCCTGTTAAAAAACATCTTATTTTAAAAGGATTCTCTTCGCGCAAAAAAATCTATACCTTTAAAAAAGAAAGTCCCTTATTTTTAGGAATAAATTTTCCTTTAGAGCTCATGGAAAATGAGAAAGAAAATTTTGATAAAATTTTGCAGCTGGTAGATAAGGCTAAGGAAAAAGGATGCTCCTTTTTAAATTTAAACTTTGCAAAGATACCTCAAAATTTTAAAATTAGCTCGTTTATGAATTTTCTTCAGCAAAATACTGACCTTGGTATCAACATGGAAATAGACAAACCCTCCTTTGTTTATGATGCTCTTAGTGAATTAGAGGGGAAGGGGCTTGTTTTTTTATCCTGTTCATCCTGGCAGGAGGAAGAAATTTTAACACAGATAAAAAAATGGGGAGCGGCTCCGGGATTTAATATATACCTTGATAAGAAAACTCAAATAAAAAAAGAAATTGAAATCATCCTGCAAAAATGTAAAAAGATTAAAATGAATATAGAGGAAGTAGTAGTAAAAATAACTCTACCGCCTTTTTCTCAATTTAGCTTTTCTTTTGCAGATGTAATTAATAAGATAAAAAAGGTAAAGTCACGCATTCCAGTAAGTGTAATTTTGCAGTTAAACAATTTTTCTACAACAAAGATTTGAGAGGAGAAAAATTTCTAAACTTCATTGGAGGTAAAAATGCAAGTTTCTAAAAGAGTGAGTGCTGTAACGGCTTCTGTTACCTTAACTATATCTTCTAAAGCTAAGAAGATGAAAAAAGAGGGTAAAAGGATTATTGATTTTTCAGCAGGTGAACCAGATTTTAATACTCCAGAGCCAGCTCAAAAAGCTGCAATAAAAGCAATAGAGGAAAACTACACCCGATACACTCCGGTAGCTGGCAGCGAAGAGCTAATCAAAGCCATAAGCAGTAAATTTAAAGAGGACAACAATTTAACTTATTCTCCATCTCAAATTGTAGTAGCAAATGGAGCTAAGCAGATTATCTTTAATGCCCTGCAAGTCGTATGTAATCCCGGAGATGAGGTTATTCTTCCTCTTCCTTATTGGGTCTCCTATCCTGAACAGATAAGACTGGCAGGAGCAGTTCCGGTATATATTGAACTGGAGTTTGATAAAGGATTAAAAATAGATGCAGAACAGCTAAAAAAAGCCATTCATCCAGAAAAAACAAAAGCCATCATACTAAATACTCCCCATAATCCCACGGGGGGGATGTTTGAAAAAAAAGAACTGGAAAAAATAGCCGAGGTTGTGGAAGATTTTTCCATACTCATAATTTCAGATGAAATATACGAGGATTTCGTTTATGAAATTCCTCATGTTAGTTTTGCTTCCCTGGGAGATAGTGTATATAAAAAAACTCTTAGCGTGAATGGTGTATCCAAAACCTACGGTATGACTGGATGGAGAATAGGTTATGCTGGAGGCTCCGAGGAGCTCATCCGGGCTATGACAAAATTCCAGAGTCATTCAACTTCCTGTGCCAGTTCTATTTCTCAACGTGCAGCTCTGGGTGCCCTCACCAGTTTTAATAAACAAGATATTAATCATTTGATTAAAGAATTCTTTCAACGAAGAAAAATAATTAAAGAAAATTTAAAAAAAATTAAGGGAGTTAAGGTTAATAAACCTCAAGGTGCTTTTTACATATTTCCCGATTTTAGCGATTTTCTGGGAGCATCCTATGAAAAAAAGGAAATTAAAAACTCAATTGATTTAGCGGATTACCTGCTGGAGGAAGCAGGCATAGCAGTAGTTCCCGGCTCTGCTTTTGGTCTGGAAGGATACCTTAGAATCTCCTATGCAGTTTCCACGGAAGAAATCAAAGAAGGAATAGAAAAAATGAAATATGCCTTAGATAAATTGAGGAGATAAATTATGCAAATGACCATCTCCGAAAAGATACTTGCCGCCCATTCGGAAAAAAACAAAGTAAAACCAGGTGAATTTATTATTGCTAACGTAGATTTAGCGTTCGCCAACGATATTACTGCTCCACTTGCCATAGAAAAATTTAAAAAATGGCAGGCTAAAAGAATTTTTGATGAAGAAAAAATAGTCCTTATTCCCGACCACTTCACCCCCAATAAAGATGTAATGGCGGCTGAGCAGTGCTCCCTGATGAGAAAATTTGCCCGAGAGTACGGGGTAAAAAATTATTTTGAGGTGGGAAGATGTGGAATAGAACATATCTTTCTCCCGGAGCAGGGATTTAGCATACCGGGTGAGCTTATTATAGGAGCTGACTCTCATACCTGCACACATGGAGCGCTGGGAGCATTTGCTTGTGGAGTAGGAAGCACAGATATTGCTGCGGTAATGGCTACGGGAAAAATCTGGCTCAAGGTCCCTTCAAGTATCAAATTTGTGTATACAGGCAAGCTTCCTCCCTGGAGTGTAGCTAAAGACCTTATACTTTATACTATAGGTGATATTGGTGTAGATGGGGCATCCTATATGACGATGGAGTTTAGCGGCCCTGTCATTTCACAGATGTCTATGGCGGGAAGACTTACCATGTGTAACATGGCTGTAGAGGCAGGAGCAAAAAATGGCATAATAGCTGCGGATGAGATGACCATCAATTATTTAAGGAAAAGGACTAATAAACCTTACCAACTTTATAAAACTGATGCAGGAGCTACTTTTGTAGAGGTAAGGGAGTATAATGTGGAAAAAATTGAACCTCAAATAGCCTGCCCCCATCTTCCCTCAAAAACTAAATCTGTTTTGGAGATTGGGGATATTAAAATAGATGAGGTTGTAATCGGCTCCTGCACCAATGGTCACTTAGAAGATTTAAAGCTTGCCGCTACATTGCTAAAAGGGAAAAAAATTCATCCGGAGCTAAGAGCCATTGTACTTCCTGGCACTCCGCAAATTTATCTTGAGGCTCTCAAGCAAGGTCTTATTGAGATATTTATCCAGGCTGGATGTGTGGTAGGTCCTGCTACCTGTGGTCCCTGTTTAGGAGGCCATATGGGAATTCTGGCAGAGGGAGAAAAAGCTATAGCTACAACCAATCGTAACTTTATCGGAAGAATGGGGCATCCTAAAAGTGAAGTTTATTTATCAAATCCAGCCGTTGCCGCAGCTTCTGCTATCAAAGGAAGAATAGCTCATCCTGAGGAAGTTAAATAAAAATCAAGTTAAAACCTTGCTCCTTGACAGTAGAAAGAGGGTATGTTAAAATGTTGACACGTAAGAGATGTTTGCAGAAAAATACTAATTCTGGGTAGCGTGTTCAAATATTTGAAAGGAGGTGGAAGAAAACAGAGAACCTTTTCTTTAAAATAACAAACATAAGGAGGGATTGAAGATGTTCAAACGTAAGAAAAAAGGGAAGTTTTTGCTAAAGAGGCTGGTAATACTTTTAGCTTTCGCAGTTTTATTTTCAGGGACATTACCAGCCCTGGCGCAAGATGAACCTCTGGCAAAACAACTGGAGGAGGCAAAAGCAACCATTGCTGACCAGGCTAAAATAATCGGCGAGTTAAGGGATAATTTCTTTAAAACCGTGGAAGGGTTGAGTGAGGAAATAGAAAGACTTAGAGTCACTGCCAGCCAGCAGAGGGTAACTATAGACAGACTCAAAGAAGAGGTAGTGGCAATACCAGCGGTTGAAGAATTGAGAGCAAGAGTTGCTGCT
Organism: Candidatus Aerophobota bacterium; assembly: GCA_014859225.1. Classification (GTDB taxonomy): domain Bacteria; phylum Aerophobota; class Aerophobia; order Aerophobales; family B3-G15; genus Kmv34. Next base: position 381 of record JACUUP010000021.1, on the reverse strand, counting down.
CTTAGAACTGAACTTCAAGAAAAAAGCGCACTTGCTGAAAGACTCTCTAAAAGAGTTAATCTTTTATCAGGAGAGGTTGCCAACCTGGTATCCGGGAAAGCCGAGCTTGAGGCAACCCTTACAGAAAAGGAAAAACAGATTCAGGGATTAGTGCGGGAAAGCCAAATAGAGATTCAAAAACTGCAAGGCGAAATTTTAGTCTACCAGAGAGAAATTGTAGCGCTTGAAAAGGTAAATGAAGAGCAAAGAAGAACCATTGACCAGATAACCGATAACTACTTTAAAGTAACAGGTGAGCTGAATGCACAGATTGAGGGACTGGAGGAAGAAATTGTAGCGCTTGAAAAGGTAAATGAAGAGCAAAGAAGAACCATTGACCAG
>JACUUP010000181.1 GCA_014859225.1 Candidatus Aerophobota bacterium | reverse complement strand
AGAAACAACAAAAAATAGGGACAGATACCATTTTAATCCAGGCAGTCCACATGTAGTCCTAAGTCCGTAGTCCAACGACAACTTGTAAGATTTTGACCAATTAGCAAATATTTCTAATATTTATATCAAAATAAGGTAACGAGGCTGCTATGTTGACCGAATATATTGAAGAGGCTTTAAAAAGAGCAAGGTATGAAATAATAGATGATGAAGAGCCCTACTATGGAGAGATTTGCGAACTTAAAGGTGTATGGGCTACAGGAAAAACTCTTGAGCAGTGTAGAGAAAATCTTAGAGAAGTAATAGAAGGTTGGCTCATTGTAAGTATTAAAAAAGGACTTCCCATTCCTAAGCTGGGAGATTTAGCAGTAGAGGATGTCAAGACAATACCGATATAATGCCAAGATTAACTCCGGTATCTTTCAATGAATTTGTGAAAAATAGGGACAGCTACCATTTTTAAGTCCGCAGTCCAAGGACAATTCAAATTCAGGTAGTCCGGTACTCTACAACCAGTTCACATTCAAAATAATTGGTGGTATCACTTTCGGCAACTGGAGGTAAGATTTGACCAGCGAAGAAGGCAGATTATAATAAGTTCAAGGAATAATATATAGTTAAAGGCTGAAAAGCTTGAGGTATTAACCCGTGAGTTCAATTTATTCACGCAAACTATTTTTCAGGAGAGAAAGATGAAGAAATATTATAATTTTACTGTGATTATTGAAAAAGAGGACAAAGGTGGGTTCCATGCATTTTGCCCTGCTTTATCTGGATGTCACACACAAGGAGAGACATTTGAGGAAACAGTAAACAATATTGAGGATGCTATAAAACTTTACCTGGAGAGTTTAGTCGCTCATAACGAGCCATTACCTGAGGAAGACATTATTATTAAGCCGCTGCGAGTTGCCCTGTGAATGGTAGATTGCCACAGGTTAAAGCTAAGGATGTTGTCCATGTTGTTACGAAGCTTTCGTTTAGATTTGACCGTCAATCGGGAAGTCATGCAATGTATTACCGAGAATCAGATAAAAAACGAATAGTGATTCCCGTTCATCCAGGTGGGGATATTAAGCAAAAAACTTTATCAGGAATTATCAACGATATGGGAATAAAAGTGGAGGAATTTAAGAAGTTAGTATAAAACTTCAAAGTTCAGAGGTTTGAAGGGCTGAAAAGGTGCAGATTTATTTTCCGAGTGAAATAGAGGCAAGGTGCTGCAGTGCACTTTTTACAAATCAAAATGCTCGCTGATACTTTCATTCATTTTCCAGGAAAAAGTTGCAAGTTTACAGGGTAAACTCTGGAATGGCGGGCAACTTTCAACTGGAATATCCCGTCCAAGAATAAATTTATAGCTAATAGTAAAATCAAGTTCTAATTTGCAGTATCATTGTAACCAGCCATCTTCATCTATTGACAAATTTATACGATTGCATAGTATAAAAATGCAAAAGAATAAACGGTGAGGTAGTATAAATGGACGAGATTTTTTATAGATTCAATCCGTGGTGGGAAGAAAGGTATAAACCACATTTCATAAAGCGAGAAAAATATTTAAAACAACTGAGAAATTCGTTAAATAGTAAAGATGTTGTGTTTATTACGGGTCTAAGGAGAGCTGGAAAAACAACACTTATGAAGCTTTTTGTAGCTCAACTTATAGAAAAATACGAAATAGACCCACGGTATATTTTTTATGTATCACTGGATTTTTATGGCCTGGAAAAATATTCCATTTTAGAGATAATTGAACAATATCTTAAAATACAAAAGGTTTCATTTTCAGAGAAAATCTATATCTTTCTGGATGAAATAGGATATAAGAAAGATTTTAATATCCAGCTAAAAAATATTTATGACAGTTATAATGCAAAAGTTTTTGCTTCTTCATCGTCAGTATCCGTTTTGAAGGATAAAAAAGCTTTGTTGACGGGAAGAGAGAGGATAATAGAGATGCTTCCTCTTGATTTCGAGGAATTTTTGCAATTTAAGGACATTCGGATAAAAAAATCAGATAAACACCTTTTAGAAAGTTATTTTGAGCAATATATGAAAATTGGCGGAATTCCAGAATTTGTCTTGACTGAGGATGTAGAATACATAAAACAGCTCGTGGATGATGTTATCTACAAAGACATAATTGTATTTCATGGCATAAAAGAAAAATCTGTCGTCAGAGATTTTTTCTATTTATTGATGGAAAGGACAGGGAAGCAGTTCAGTTTGAACAAAATATCAAAGGTTTTAGGAGTTGGGGTGGACACGGTGAGAAGATACTTTGATTATTTTCAACAAACCTATCTTATTTATCCCATAGAGCGTTGTGGTAAATTGAATACAAGGATAAAATCACCTAAAAAAATATATGTGGGTGATGTGGGAATAAAAAATGCTGTTACAGGCCTCAGGGATAAAGGCGCAATATTTGAAAATCTGGTATTTTTTAAGATAAAGAATAAAAATATATGTTACGTCTATGAAAATGGTGTAGAGATTGATTTTTTTATAGATGGTAAGATTCTTATGGAGGTTAAATACAATCAAAAAATGAACAAAAAGCAAAAAAATCTTTTTGACTCAATTAAAGCAGAGAAGAAAATAGTGATAGATTCGATAGAGAGTTATCTTCAGCTTTCATAAAAAATGAGAAAATAGGAGAAAATAGGGACAGATACCATTTAGTCCAGGTAGCCTGTGTAGTCCAATAGACCAAAAATAAATTCAAGTTCACGGCAAAAGCGTGGGAGAATGGGGGGACAGATTTGAGGTCAGTCCCCA
>JACUUP010000180.1 GCA_014859225.1 Candidatus Aerophobota bacterium | reverse complement strand
TTATTATACAAAAAGTGGCAGGTTTATGTCAATTTTCTGGCATATTTTTTTCTCACCGACTCTCCTGTAAGCTCAATACGAAAGGCACTGTGTATTATCCTATCACAGATAGCATCAGCAATGGTTGGCTCCCCAATTATCTCATGCCAGCTTTTCACGGGAAACTGAGAAGAGATAACTGTTGATGATCTTCCGTGCCTATCTTCCATTATCTCCAAAAGAGCTAATCTGCTTTGAGCATCAAAAGGATGAAGACAAAAGTCATCCAAAATGATTGCATCCTGTTTTTGTATTCGGTTAAGCTCTTTTATGTAGCTTCCATCAGCTTTAGCAAGCTTAAGCGCGGAAAATAGTTTACCGCAGTTAAGGTAGGATACTTTAAATCCATACATACACCCCTGGTAGCCAAGGGCAGAGACAAGGAAACTTTTCCCGTTATGTAAAGCTTTACATAACGAGAAAACACATTTGTCGATAGCAATCGGTATCAATGCCCTGATGAAGGGCTACAAAGTTTTGTTTACCTCGGTATCTCAAGATGCTCCACAATTTGAATGCCTCCAAGGCGGATAACACCTACTACCAGAAAGTTAGCTTCTATCTTGCAGCGGACCTGTTGATATTGGATGAGCTGGGTTTCAAGAGATTGCCTACAGTGCTGATGATTTCTTCGAGATTATCTCCAAACGATACGAGAAAGGTTCACTCATCATTACCACCAACAAAACATTTGAACAATGGACAGATATTTTTACCGATGCTGTCCTTGCTGGTGCTATTATAGATAGAATTGTACACCATTCAACAGTTATCATGATTAAAGGGCCAAGTTACAGAACGAAAAATCTGAAGAAAGGAGGGAATAAAAATTAGTTTCTTGAGGGAACTTAACTATGGAAAAAAGTTCGGCGTTGACTCTGGAATTTCCCTTGACTTTGAGGAAACCGGTATAAATACGGCTACAAACTGGAACTTTTGATGAATGTTACAGAGACTGGAAGACTAAGGTTTGTAGGATGTGCTCTTTCCTCTATAAACACTGATGAGAGAGGTCTTCTTTTGCACATCTTTGAAGATATAGAAAAACACCTCGGCAAAGGAAAGGTGAAAGAAATAGTAGATAACCTCACCTTAGACAGGGGTTACTGGGGAGCACATTTTCTATGGAAGCTGAAGAACAGATGGGGTGTAGATTTTGTCACCATGGTAAGGGATGATGATCTTGATTTTGTAGAGTATGTGGACTGCTACTTACGGGGAATCAATCCTCCTTTTCAGGAAAGATGGATAACTGTGAACAATAGGGGGAAGCATGAGAAAAAGAAGGTAAGGATACATGGGGTAAATGGAATCTCCCTTAGAAGATACTCACCCTTAGGAAAATACAAAGAATTTGGTAGGGTAAATGTTGTTATTGCATACGATGAGCAAAAGGGTAAAAAGAGGAGGAGAATGTATGTTACAAGCCTTGATGCAGAAAAAGATCCCTTTAGAATCTTTAAGTTCTACAAGGAAAGATGGACAATTGAGAACCAGGGAATAAGGTACCTATCCCAAAGGTGGAACTTGAGAGATCTTGCAGGAAGGAGATTAAATTCAATCCAGGCAAGGATTTGGACCATCCTCATGCTCTACAATACGGTAAAGATCTTAGAGATGAAGTATGAGGATAAGATGGAGAAGTTAGAGAAAAAGATGAGAGAAAAAGGTGAGCGCTCCTATCTTTCTGGGTGTGCTCTCATAATTTACGGAAGGCACAGGTACTACGGTATATTTCGTGGAGTTGAGTATGCAAAGCTTGTGGCAAGATACACTGCTAAAGCTACTGCCAAAAAGAAAAGTACAGAAATTGCTGAAGAGCTGGAGAAAATACTCCTGGAGAAATCTTCTAAGAAGAAAATAGCTGAGTTTATCAAAAAATTAAAGGAAGAATAATACGTTTTACACCTCTTTACAAAGGGTACATTTGCCTTGTGTTGGGGTGCTTTTGCATTTTTCCTTTTATCTGTTGTAAATGTAACAAAGTAGGACAAATACCTAAGAGCTTAACCTCATACCCACCATTTTGTGCTACGAATTCCCTATTTTTATCTATATTTTCCTTAAAAATGCTTAAAATAAAGAGTTACTTTCAATTTTTCTGATTTAACGCGGGGGGCTTGACATTAATGTTAATATTGTATAGAATATAGACTATATTCTATAAAAATATAATAAAATTAAAATACCTTTTCGGATGGTAAAAATTCTTTTACAAAGAAATAATTTGGGTTTGAGCAAATAATAGTTATGAGATGCTATATCTATGAGTGAACAAATTAGAGAAATAAGTTATCAAGTATATGAACGAACCAAGAAGAAAATCCTTGACCTTGAGCTTGGAATTGGAGAAAGGATAAATCTCAAAAGTTTATGCGAAGAGTTTAAGGTTAGTGCAACTCCCGTACGTGAGGCAGTAAAGAAATTACTTGAAGATGGTTTAGTTACATTGCAGCCAAGGCAGAGCTATTATGTGTATACCCCTACGTCAAAGGATATCCAAGAGATTTATGAGTTGAGAAAAATACTTGAACAGGCGGCACTTACTTCTTTTAAGAATAATACTTCCAATCTTCGCCCCTTTAAAGAACTAAAAGAAAAATTTGAATATATTAAAAACCTACCTGTTAGCAAAAAACGAAAGAAATTTGGTGAAACAGAAGATGTCCACACTCTTATAATTCGTAATTTAAATAATCAGCGAGTGAAGTATATTTATGAAAATTTGCATAATTTTACGTTACTTTTCCAGCATCTCATACAGCGCGATGCGACTACAACAACGGATGAAGGCCTTGAAGATCATCTTGATTTAATCAATGCGATTCTGCGTAGAGACAC
>JACUUP010000179.1 GCA_014859225.1 Candidatus Aerophobota bacterium | reverse complement strand
TATTTTTCTTAGAGTAGCCAAGAATAAGATGGGAGGAGGTAAAAAATCTTCGGGAGAGGTGGTCAATGAGAAGTGGAGTCTCGTTTAAATTAAATCTAAGTTCTGCAACAGGCCAGCTCTCCACCGTTGCCCTGTAAGGGGTGTAGGATTCTGTTTTATCCTCCTCTTCTCTTCCGTAAGAAAGAGAGGTCGCAAGAAAAGGGAAAGGATTCCAGGTTTGCCTCAAGCTAAAAGTTCTTTTCTCCAGCCAGAGCTTTTCTCTGCCATCGGGAAGTTCCATGCGTGTAAAGCCAAATTGAGAAGTGAGCTCAGCAAGTTCAAGAGAAGTGTCCTCGTAGATTCCCTCTCGCTTGAGACCAAAGCTTAAATACCAGCCGAGCGTAGAAAAGATATCGGGCAATGTTATAAAAGCGGCAGGACGAAAAGGTAAAGTCAACGAGGTATCAAAGTTAGTGGAAACTTTTCTTTTATCGTAATCAGGGGCGGAAAATTCTTCTTCTTTGTTCCCACCTTTTATCTCAAAGCGGGGAGTTAAGCGGAAAATTGAAAGCTGGGAGCTTAAAGAAAGCTCTTTTGACCTTGATTTTGGCACCTCATCGGGCAATCCTGTTGCCAGATGGTTTATCTCGGATTGTGTATACGAGGTTCTGAGTATCATATTGGGAAGGGGACGAAAAGGTAAGGTGAGGCTACCTTTTCTTGTAATATCCTTGCTGAATGTTTCTTCAACCTCCTTGCCTGCCTCTTTTAGCTGAAAGGTGGCGGCAATATTGGTGGGCAGTAGCGCAAAATCAAGTGGAACCGGATAACTAAGCGATAAATCGTAGACATCTTCAAAGCTTAGCTCGTGCGGGTCACTGGAAAGAAAATCAGAAGTTGTATTTAAACCTTTGAAGGTCAGGGTAGGAAAGTGGCGAAGACGAAAAGCAAGATTGTAGCTATGAATCTCTTTTAATACTTTATCTTTTTCCAGGGCTGTTAAATCGGTTCCCTCGGTGGTCAGGGTGCTGGAGTATTCCTCGGTGTGCGAATAGGAGAAGGGCAAAAAATCAAAGAAGCTTGAAGATATGCCCCATTTTTTTAAATCCTGGACATTATTGGTAGATGAGCCGCCCACGATGCTAAAAGGAGGGTCAATTTTCCTGTATTCTCCTGATAGCGTAAAATAATTGGAGAAGCTGCTGCGGGCAAAATAGCGCTGCGCCTGACCTCGCTGTTCATAAACTTCGCTGAGGTAGATATCATTTATATATACGTGGTAGGGTAGGGGAAAAATGTTCATATTGCGCAAGCCTATGCGTAACTGCTTTATGTCAGCAAAGGTGGGAATACCTTCTGATATTTCAAACTCAGAGAAAGGAATTTCAATTTTTATCCATTTTTCAGAGCTTAGGGAATTCAAGGGAAGACTATAAGAGTAGTAGCTAACTTCCACATCCGAGCCAAATCTTATGTAAAGTTCCCCTTCTGGTGCATCCTCTTCTAAATAAATCCAGAAGTTAATCTGGCGGTAGTTAGAAAAGTTTTTTCTGGAGATATAGGTTTGCTCAATATATCCTGAGTCATTTGATATTGATACTGATAAGGCTGACTCTTTTTGCCATTTTCCCTCCCAGGTTTTAGGATTACCAAACATTTTTTCATAGTATGCTAAAAAATCAGCGTCTTCAAAAGGATTGGGAAAATCAAGGTCCTCATAGTTATTTACACCCTTAATCTCAAGGTCTTCTACCTGCCAGCGGTCGCCCGAGATACTGATGCGAGCAAACTTGAGCTGTCCTTTCCAATCTGAGCCTTCAGCCCTCGCCCACACTCTGACATGCTTGACTAACGTTTTCACCTGGTCCCATTCAAGGCCTCCCGGTGAGACCTCTTTCAGGGGAATGGTATACTTATACCAGCCGGTTTCAACCTCTTCCCGGTATTTATCATCTAACAGGTAGCGAGAAAAATGCTCATCTATGTCTAACGCTCCGTCTCCATCAAGGTCTTCTGTGTCAAGTCTTCCATTTCCCGCACCATATATTATTCCTTCTTCATCCGAAACACCGACAGGGATATTTAAAATGATGCCCATGTCCTCCCCGGGATTTAAAATACCGTCTCTATTAGCATCTTCAGTATCAAGTTCACCATCTCCATCTATATCTTCACTCACCAGTCCAATATCAAGGTAAACCTCAACATCCTCATCTGCACCTATATCGGACAGCTTTCTCGTCCAGACTTCAAGATACTTCATATTGGAGTAGTCTTTACCCACAGGAGAAAGAGCATAAACTGCCGAGCCCCATTCAGCTTCAGTAAAATCATAATCAAGGATGAGCACGGTTATCTCATCACTGCTCCAGGCAGGATTTACCGTCTCTCCTTTTACCTTTTCATCTTTAATCTCGCCCAAATGGCGCTCTTCCTGGTTAGGGTCTGCATCAAAAGCTGGATTGCTTCCCGGCACCCAGTTATCTTTACCCAGAGGTAAGGCATCTTCCTGTTTGCTGGCAGAAAAATCCTCCAGCATCGCCGCTCCAAAAACATTGGGATTCACGTTACTTTCGGACAGTTCCCCGGAAAATAAAAGCTCAACCGGCAGGTTACCGCCCCACAAACTGCCAAGATTTGGCTTGAGCTTAAAGTCTAAATCTGCCTCCCAGAGCTGGTGGGCAGAAGGAGTAGAGCCTACCGCAGGCATCCTTCCGGGAGTAGGTGCCGCTTGAGAAAGAAGAGTTGTGCCGAGGGAAAAATTATCATTTGGTCTGTACTCAAGCCTTGCTCCTAAGAATGTTGCCTGACCTCCAAGAATAGGTGCCCATTCATACTCAACTCGTATCTCGGTATCAGCGCCGATGATGTCCGGGTTTAAAAAACTAAGGTAGCCTGAAGGATAATC
>JACUUP010000178.1 GCA_014859225.1 Candidatus Aerophobota bacterium | reverse complement strand
TGGTTATATCCCTGACGTCTTGGTAAGCCTCCAGGTCAATCGGTATAATCTCTCTTCCTTTGTGCCTTTCCAGGTCTACAGGTAAATATTCCTTAGGTTTGCTCCGTTTGATTGCCTCTTCCAGCTCATCCAGCAGGGCTGTGCAGGCGGGTAAATTCTTTACTTTTTCCCACCAGGTCTTATATACATCGTCCGGAGCTATTTTTTGTAGCTCTTTCTTGCGGAGCATAAACTTAACTACCTTGCTTAAACTTGCAGTTATAGAGTCATAAAGTTCCTTTGTTTTCTCCTCCCCGAGTTTTTCTATAATAGCTTGCCTTCCGCCCTCCTCTTCCAGACCAATCAAATCATTAAGCGTGAAGTCTCCCGTTTGTGTGCTCCCTACTCGTTTAAAACCGGTTATTCCTACCGTGCTTTGTTTCTCTGCCATATTGCCCCCTGGTTAGCGTCTTAGAATCAAAACGTTAAAGAGTCTCATTGATTAATTTCTCTATGACCTCGCTAAAAGTTAGATCTTTCTCAGCAGCATAAACTCTAAGCTTTTTTGATTGTTCAGGAGATAGGTAAATTGTGTGTTTCCTTTTATTGCTTTTTAACTCCTTAGCGTTTTGACGCTTTAACGTTTTAGAGTTTTGATGTTTAGACTCCTTAGTGCCTTGACGTTCTGGGGCTTTATCTTCTACTTCTTTTAGAAACATATCCTTAAGGCTCTCCCCTGTCCTTTTCTTATCCACGTAATATCTCCTTTGCGAGCTCCCAGTAGTCGTGTGCTCCCCGTGATTTACTGTCATACTCAAAAATAGTTTTATGGAAGCTGCTGGATTCAGCTATTCTCACGTTAACCCTTATGGGCATTGTTACCTTTTCTTTGAAAAAGGATTTAAGATCCTCCAGAATTTCCTTGCTTTTTTTCGTTCTCTGGTCGTAAAAAGTCGGGATGACTTTCGTTATCTCTATCCCCTCCGGGAGAGATTCTATAACCTGCCTTACCCCTCTAAGCGATAAATAATCAAGACTTACCGGCATAAAAATCTCCTCTGCATACTCCAGGGCATTGAGGTTTAAAATGCTCATACTGGGTGGGCAATCTAAGAGCACAAAGTCGTATTTTGACAAGGAGCTAAGTTTTTCTAAAAAAGCTGTTCCCATGTTTTCTCGTTGAGCCAACCTTACCTCAATAAGTGTTAGTCTTTTATCACTGGGGATTACATCCATTCCTTCCCTGGTGTGGTGTATGCAGTTTTCTATACTCACCTGGTCCGTTAATAGGTCAAAAAAAGTGTGCTCAGGATTAATGCCGAGCCACCCGGCTACACTTCCTTGGGGATCGCAATCTATCACTAAAACGCTTTTACCACTTAGTGCTAAAGCGTGAGATAAATTAACTGCTGTGGTAGTCTTTCCAGTTCCACCTTTGAAGTTAAGGATTGCTATTTTTCTCACTCGTAGATACACCTTTCGGTATAATTCACTAAAATTTTGATACTCTCAGAGCCCCGTAGAGCCATTTTCTCGACCGGAGCAAGAGTTAGATATATCCTTTTTAACAGTTCTCGATCGTTCTCTTTACTCATAATCTCTGAATTGTAGCTGTAGCTAAGGTTGCAAAGTCATAAGACCCGTATGTTTTAAGGTCTTGTGGCCTCACCTTCAAATATTTCCAGGGTTTCCCGGAAAGTTTCTCCACATTTTGACACCAGCGCAGAGCCTCTCTGTCCTTTATCGGCACTTCTACACCTTCCATCTCCCCTTTGGTCTCCACTAGATACATTGCTCTTTCTTCTTTCACAACAAAGTCCGGTATATAGTAGTGCAAATACCCTTCCTGGTCATAGTAGGGGATATGGAGTGGGTGCCTGGGGAGCACCTTGGTAAAGGCCTGCACGCCATCCTTCTCGTCAAGGTAGCTCATAAATTCCTTTTCAAGTGGACCCCGTTTAGGATAGGGAAGGACATCAAAGACTGACTTTCCCACCGGCGTGACCGGTTCAGAGGTATGAAAGGGTGGGGTATGACTTACCTTGAAGTATCTCGGAATCCTGGTCTTTTCTTCTTTCCTGGAGAGAATGCTTATTTCTCTCGAAAAAATCCCCACTAATTTCTCCCTGATAGGGATGTAGTTGAGTTTCTTGGTTACTTCAGGATCTCCGCCATCCACCCTCTGGTCAAAAAGATAGTTCTCTATATAGGCTCTGACCATCGGCACAAGCTCTACAAAGATACTTGAGGCACCAGTTTTGGATGTGATGGCCTTACAAATGTAGGAGAGATACAAAGAAAAGTTCTCCGTATAATCAAAAGCCAAAATCTTCTCTCTGACGATTTTTTGCTCCAGTAAGTCTTTCTCTCGGTATATTATCTTTGGTAGTTCAATCTCAGATAGCCTAAAGAGTCTTGGTGGGAGCCGTCCTACATCAAGCCTTGACAGATCCGGTACCAGCCTGGTGAGCCCACCCTCTACAACCGGAACCTCAATATCAAACTGAAGCTTCTCGGGGTTTACCATAACCAGGTTACTCGGCTCATAGGCTTTCTTAGCAGTTATAAAATCAGCGACCAGCTCCCCTTTATCAATCTCTGCTTGCCAGAGCTGGCGAAAGCGAGGATGGTCAATCACGATAAGTCTCTCCTCCCAGGTCTTGTCTTGAGGAGCCATCCTTCGCAAACCTCTTCCTAAAGTCTGCTCAGGTAAAATAGGGGAATCAAAAGCTCTTAAAGGAACAATCACACAGACATTCCTCACATCCCAACCCTCTTTGAGCATCATAACGCTGATGATGACCTCATAGCGATTGTCGGGGTTATCAATCTTTCTGGCTGCCTCCCTTGCCTTATCAAGGTCTTTTTTCGTAATGACACCCTTAGTATCGGTGTGGATGACCAGGACCTTATCC
>JACUUP010000177.1 GCA_014859225.1 Candidatus Aerophobota bacterium | reverse complement strand
TGAGGGACACAAAGATTGGAGAGATACCGAGGAAGTAAGAGATTAAGATTACATAAAGTTCAAATATAATATGATAAAGGTGTCAATGGTGGAAACGAGGGCAAAAATAATAGTTGGAGATTCAAGAAAAATGGAAGAGGTGGGAGATGAGATTGTAGATTTCATTGTTACATCTCCCCCGTACTGGCACATAAAAGACTATAGCATTCCAGGGCAAATTGGCTATGGGCAAACTCTTCATGAGTACCTCAAAGACCTCTATTATGTGTGGCGTGAATGCTACAGAGTGCTCAGAAAAGGTGCAAGACTGTGCATAAACATAGGGGACCAGTTTGCACGGTCAATTATCTATGGACGATATAAGGTTATTCCAATTCACGCTGAATTTATAGCACAATGTGAGCAGATAGGCTTTGATTTTATGGGCTCTATCATATGGCAGAAGAAAACAACAATGAATACCACGGGGGGAGCAACTGTTATGGGTTCATTTCCCTATCCGCCCAATGGTATTGTAGAAATTGACTATGAATTCATACATATTTTCAAGAAACCTGGTAAGGGGAAAAGAGTATCAAAGGAAACGAAAGAAGCCTCCAGGCTAACAACTGAGGAATGGAAAACGTATTTCTCGGGACACTGGAATTTTGGCGGAGTAAAACAGATAGGGCATGAAGCTATGTTTCCTGATGAGCTGCCGAAAAGGCTTATAAAAATGTTTACATTCATAGGTGACACTGTATTAGATCCATTTCTTGGTAGTGGAACTACTGCACAGGTTGCTTTGCAGTTACAAAGAAATGCCATTGGCTATGAAATAAATGAAGCCTTCCTGGATATAGTAGAGGAGAAAATGGGTATGAAAGGTAGTTTCCCCCAGTTTTTTGATAACATTGAGGTGGTAAAAAGAAAACACAAGCTAAGAGAACTTCCAAAAGTTGAGTACGTCCCGGGAATTCAGGATGCAAAGCCCAAAATAGATCCCAAGAAATTTAAATTCAAAGGAGACAGACTCTATAGGGTTGTTGAGGTTATAGGCGATGGTGCGATAAAGCTGGACACAGGGCTTACCGTTACCTTCTTAGGAGTAAAAATAGAAAAAAAGGAAGATACTATTCGCTACTTAGAAGACTACATTGTGGGCAAAAGTGTATTCTTAAAGTTTCAAGACAATAAACTTCTGGGCGAAAATGACACTGTATCTGCATATGTCTATCTTAAAAACAAAATCTTTATTAATTCTTACCTGATTAAAGCTGGACTGGCTCTACCAGATGTTTCGCTAAAGCATACATATAAAGATAAATTTATTCAGTTGTGAGAAGAAAAGCTTGCCAAAACGCATGACAAATTTGAGAAGGATAAAGGTGGGAAGGTATTTACTGTTTTCTCCATAAAAAAGGAAAATAAAAAAGTAATTTATAACCCAGAAGTGATAGGTGACATTCAAGAAGAGATTGCAAGGCTCAAAGCGGAAAACTGATTCCATGCAAAGAACACCTTCTAAATCTTGGTTACTTTGTAAGAGCAGGATCAACTCTCAAATGGGTGATTGATAAGACATATTCAGAAGATGAGGTTAAACAGTTTCTTGATATTATTCATGAGGTCATTTCAAAGATAAAGGAACTTTTGCCGAAAAGATAATTGTAACAGGTGAGGAAGGAGGATAGGTATCGTAGGCGGCATCATTCTCGGGATAATGATTGGGTTTATCTTATTTTGGTAAAAAGAACAAGGAGGATGCGTTGTTTGCATAAAAGGCAAAAGGATGATAAAATGAGGTAGTTCACAAGAAGCCATAGAACGATAAAAGTTGCTTAAGGAGTAAATAAGTATATTGGAAAGTAGAGTTTATGAGGCGACTGGCAGTGAAAGATACCAACAGGTGTGTGGGGGTGTCAAAGCTGCATGTTTGCATGCGCCAGGAGAAATAACGGGGCAGGATTAGCGAAAACCCGCATAGGGGTGATATCTGCCGGAGGCATGGAGCGAGGATTCGTGGTTGTGGTATATAGCTACTGTGGATACTGGCGTCAAATTCTTTCCAGTCTTGTAGTTTGTTTTTTTGCAAGAGGCATATATTCAACTGAGAGAGTGTTAGAAACACTTCACTTTGCCGGATTTGAGCTCAATCACAATGATCTGGGGCGCATGGGAAAAAGTATCCATCAGGAAAAATACCGCTTTAAGCTCAGAGAAGGATTCTCCCCCCATGGGATGCGCTTCCCAGAACGTATCCTGGAAACCCTATCCCCTGCGGGGCAATTAGACAAAGAATTTATTAATGAAGTGCTCGCTCAATTTGCCAGAACTGTTCTTGAGGCAAAAGCATAAATAGACCACAAATCTAATCTTGCCAGAGTAGAAGATAGGTTATATTACTGAATGAGTCAAAAGGAGAAAAATTAGGATGATAACAGGGGAGCGAATTGCTATTCTTACTGGTGGAGGTGATTGTCCGGGGATTAATGCAGTAATAAGGGCTGTGGTAAAAAAGGCAACCAGCGAAAAAAACCTGGAAGTTATTGGTATAGAAGAGGGGTACGAGGGACTTATCAACAACAAATACAGACCACTTACCTATGATGATGTATCGGGAATACTTACGTTAGGTGGAACCATACTGGGTACTTCCAATAAGGCAAATCCATACGGATACGCGGTGAGAAAAAATGGAGAGCTGCTATTTGAAGACCGGTCATCTGCTGTAGTTGAGAACGTAAAGAAACTCAATATCTCATGCCTGGTATGCGTAGGTGGCGATGGTACTCTGAGTATAGCTTACAAACTTTTTCAGCAGGGTATACCCATTGTGGGTATACCCAAGACTATTGATAATGATCGTGAACTACTCCTCCCTTACGGAAGGAGCTTCCTAATTCAACGATTGCCCACTG
>JACUUP010000176.1 GCA_014859225.1 Candidatus Aerophobota bacterium | reverse complement strand
AGACCCGCCTACTCGCCGCTCACCTTATGGAGAACACACTCGGCGGGCAGCTAAATTTACCAGAGGGTTTTTCAGAGCTCTCTCCTCAGTTTCCTGAAAAATCCAACTTTGCCCTTTATCTCGCACTTATTCTACTTTTAGACTTTCCCCCTTGCTTAGAACCTGCACCTGCACCTTGCACTTTTTAGCAAATCTTTTAGCGTCAGAGGTATCTCCCACAATATCTCCATAATGCATGGGAATAACAAGCTCGGGGTTTAAAAGCTCAACAGCTCGTAGGGCATCCTCAACATCCATGGTATAGATTCCACCAATTGGGAGAAGAGCCACATAAGGTTTTATCTTTTCCATCTCGGGTATAAAATCGGTATCACCTGAATGATAAATAGATACATTATCAAGCTTCACAACATATCCCACCCATGCATTTTCTCTGGGATGATAGGGTTTATCAATATTATAAGCTGGATATGTCTTTACGTTTACATCCTGCAAAGAAATATCCTCATCAGGCCCGACTCCTCTCACCTTCCCTTTCAGTTTATCTGCCACATCACCTGTAACAAGAATGTGCGTGTTTTCCCCCTGGACTTTCTTCACGTCCTCAGGCGAGAAATGGTCATAGTGAGAATGGGTAATAAGAACCAGGCTTGCCTCATCTTTTTTTTCTATCTTCCAAGGGTCTATGTACACCTTGAAATTTTTATCTGATTCAATTTTAAAACTGTCATGTCCTAACCAGGTTATCTCAAGTGCCATTTTCCCCTCCTGTAATTCATTTACGTATTGTCAAAAATTCCGCATCATTTTTTCAAGACAAGCGAGACGCTTGTCCTACTTTGTGGGTAGGACGGGCGTCCCCGCCTGTCCAAGATATTCAATTTTGAACCCACTTATGGAATTTTTTGCACTGCCTCATTTACTACCCGTTGACTTTAAATATCTATACAATTCACTATCGGTGGTAAGAATAAGGACAGTATCTCCTGATAAAGTCCTCTCGTATGTTTCCAAAGTCTTTACGAATGAGTAAAAATCAGGGTCTTTTGAATAAGCTTCAGCGTATATGTTTGTAGACTCAGCATCGGCTTCTCCCTTAATGACCTGCGCTCTTCTATAAGCCTCTGAAGTAATCCCCTGAAGTTCCTTACCCCGCATTCCTTCTATTTCTGCACTCTTACCCCGCCCTTCCGAACGATACTGCTCGGCTACCCGCTTGCGCTCTGAAATCATCCTATCATATACTCTCTCTCTTACCGTTTCCACATAATTAATCCTTTTTATGCGAACATCCACCAGTTCAATTCCATACTGAGGAGTTATCCTGGCAGCTCTTTCCAGAATTTCCCGTGAGATAAATTCTCTCCCCTTTTCAACTTCTCTAATTTCCTCTTTCTCTTGAACAAACACCTCAGTAGCTACAAATTCTCGGTTGGAATTTCTAACTATCTCATGCAAAGAATAACCGGTAACTTTATCCCGGGTAGTAGAGTCAATAATATCATCAAGTCTTCCCTGAGCTGCTCTTTCATTTCCCACCGATTGTAAAAATCTTAGCGCATCAACTATCCTCCAGCGAGCAGTGGTATCCACCCATATATACTTTTTATCACTGGTAGGTATCTGGGTAGGCCTTCCGTCCCAGGTAATAAGCCTCTTTTCAAAGTAGTTGACTTTCTGGATAAAAGGCTTCTTAACATATAGACCTCCCCTGACGATTGGTTCTCCAACAGGGTCGCCAAACTCAGTAATAACTACCTGCTGAGCTTCATCAACCACATAAAGAGAGCTGCTCAGAACAATAAGCCCGATTATAACCGCTACTCCCACAGCTATCCATTTTTCCATCCTCATTTTTTCTCTCCTTCCAGACTAATAAGGGGCAAAATAGACTTCTGCTCAGAATCCACGACATATATCTTGCCCACCCGGGGAAGAACTTCAGTTAGAGTCTCTAAATAAAGCCTTTTTCTGGTGACATCTTTTGCTTTCCTGTATTCTGACCACAAAGCTAAAAACCTATCAGCATCCCCCTTAGCGCTATTAACTCGCCTTGTAGCATATCCCTCAGCCTCTGCCACCGTTTGCTCCGCCTCTCCCCTTGCCCTGGGGATCACCTCATTGTAAGCCTGCCAGGCCTCATTGATAAACCTCTCCTTGTCCTGGCGGGCTTCATTAACTTCATTAAATGCAGGTTTAACTTTGTCGGGTGGATTGACATCTTTCAGTTGTAAGGTAACAATTTTAATCCCCGCATCATAGGAATCCAATATCTCCTGAAACTTTATTCCAGCTTCAGAAGCTGCCTCCATCCTGCCTATAGTTAAAACCTCATCAACACTTCTATCTCCCACCACAAGACGCATAACAACCTCTGAGACATCCCGTATAGTTTGACGTGCATCCCTCACCTTAAAAAGATACTTGTAGGGGTCAATAATCGTATACTGGACAATCCACTCTACAACGGCCACATTTAAATCACCCGTTAACATAAGCGACTCTTCCCCCCATATATCAGGGGTGTAGAGGGTCCTGACCCCAGCTTCGGCAGTGCGAAACCCAAATTCTTCTTTGAAGATGTGTCTCACTTTAACCTTAGTTGCTGATTCGGCAAAAGGAATCCTGACATGCAGTCCCGGCTCTGTAGTTCTTGTATATCTACCAAATCTCTTAATCACCCCTACCTCATCTGGCCCCACGGCGTAAAAGGTGGAAAATACAAGCACCAGACCTATAACACCCAAAATCACCAGCCAGACCCATTTGCGCGGGGGTGGCCAGGGAGGGTTAACCTTTATCTCCTCCATTGGTAAAACCTCCTTTCTTTTTAGGATAGTATATCATACTGAACTTCATTGGCAAGCACAAATTGTTGACTTTTGCTCTCCCATACATTAAAATTAAAAAACATTGCATAACCACAATA